>JACRQA010000161.1 GCA_016222915.1 Nitrospirota bacterium
AAACTGCAGGACAGTCTTGAGGGCACGGAAAACAGGATCGCGGTCGAGAGGAAGAGATACAACGAAGCGGTGCAAATGTTAAACACATATATAAGGACCTTCCTCGGCAGGTTATTCGCCGCCTTCGCAGGTGTGTCAAACGCGGAATATTATGAAATCCCGGAAGGCGAAAAAGAAGCTCCAAAGGTCAAATTTTAGGGCGCTTGGGAAAAGGCGCTATCCGGGGACTGTTGAATATTGAATTGCCAATGCTTTTACACAAGGAGAACATCTGAATGAAGATTTTGATGCGTATTTTAATCTGTGTATTTTTATTCATTTTGAGCAGCCATTATTCCTTTGCCCAGGACACATCTCCGGTGCCCGTTCCGGCCAGGATTGCAAAGTTTGAGGTCGATCTGGGAACAGGAGTAATGAGAGGGCATACCACTTATCAGATCGGCGGCGATGTTGAAACAGCATCCGGCAACGATAGGATCCACTTCTCGTTAAGTGAGCTTAAATTCCCCCTGGATGTATATATGGCTTCTCTCAGCGCTTCCGCAGAATTTGTAGAGAGATGGAAGCTTGCAATAAACGTTAAAAAGAACATCACTCGTGACGCAGGTAAAATGAAAGACTCTGACTGGGGGATCTGGCACCTGGGAGAGCCCTTACTGCATGACCAGAACTCGACTTGTTCCCCTAACAAGTGTTCCACGGATTCCTTGGATATATATTCGGAAAGCGATGCGGAGCTTGATGCCCTGATAATCGACTTTGATTTCCGCTACAGGTTTGTCGATACGGCCTTCAGCAAAACACGCCTGTCATTCTTCGCAGGAATAGGACAAATGTATGAAAATTTCAGCTTCGAAGTCAGCGATCTTGACCAGTGGTATCCTTCCTACCAGGATTACTTTGGGATAGACCCGGCCCATCAAAAGGTCAGCGGTAAGGTCCTGACGTACGACATATATTATTTCATCCCTTATATCAGGGCCGGGTCGGCATTTACCGTCATGGACAAGCTCGGGATCGAAGGGAGCCTGGCCTTTTCGCCGTATCTTAAAATTTTCGACGAGGACGACCATATTCTCAGAGACAAGGTATCAGAGGGGGAGCTTGAAGGCACTGCCGTTATGTTTTCCCTGGAAGGACGCTATAATTTTTCGAGACACTGGTCCGCAAAGCTTGGACTTGATTACATGACCCTTCAGGCAGAGGGCGAGCAGAAGCAGCATACCGGAGGCGTGCATACCGCAACAATTGATGAGGAGATAACCAGCGAGCAGCTGACCATCCTGCTCAAGGCAGACTATTCGTTCTGACCCGCATTCGGGGGCATCTTATGTCCTGTCTGTTTTAGCGGTCTTATCCCATATCTTGGGGTATTCCTATTTCTCCCGTCATCTTCTTATCGCATTTGTTCTTCATTCTGGAATTTCGATTAATAGTTTTAATAAGTATTTTACGAAAATTGTGTTGACACTTGAACTGATTTGACTTATTAATTATTAATGGACAAGGCGGCACAAGAAGGGCGCCTGCATGCTGCCGGCACAATACACCATGCATTTTAATAAGCGCTTCGGGAAGGAGGGACATCAGGTATTTATTTAGCTTTAATTCTACGATTAACGCATCAAACAAAGGAGGGGAAATAAATATGAAAAAGGTATTTATTCTGATTTTATGTTTTATCAGCTTTTACTCAGTAGCAGCAATTGCGGGGACGACAATAGCCTTAAGGGGAGACGGAAATGTCTTGTTTATCGATGAAGAAAAGGAAGAGGTCGCAGGAAAGGTCAGCACAGGAGGTGTCGGCGGCGCTCTCGGATCAATAACGCCTGATGGGAAAACTCTTTATGTAAGCAACAGTTTTTTGGGACACTATTCGGTTTCAATCATCGATGTGCCGAAGCGCACCCTGATCAAAAACCTCCCCACCGGCCCCAAGCCGAAACACGGGCTTGTGAGCCCTGACGGCAAGTTTGTCGGGGTAAACCATTTAAATTGTGAAATGGGGAAGCTTGTTATTGCGATCATCGATACATACAGCAATACCGTAAAGCATACCGTGAGGATCGACCTTAAGAAAGACACACATAAAGGAGATATGTCCGCCCATAACATCTGGACGAGGGACAGCAAATACTTCATCACTCAAAATTATGCGGACAATACCGTCCATATAATTGACGCGGCAGAAGGCAAGGAAGCGGCAAGACTGCAGCTTGACGGCAACCCCCACTATTTCATAATAAGCCCTGACAATAAAGAGTTGTGGGTCATCGTTGAAGGAGAAGAGGATTTAACGGGCAAAATTATGGGATGTCCCAAGGTGAGCGTGTATGAATTTTCCAAGACCCTTTCCGCGGGCCCGGAAGCAGTCCCGGATGGAAGCTACTGCATGGTATTGAGCCCCGGTGAGGCAAGCGAGGCCCATCACGGGGCGTTCACACTGGACGGCAAATACTTCTACCTGCTCAACAGGGGTCCCGGCCCGGACTTTAACGGCACCAGCGTGAATGTATTCGATACCGTAACAAAGCAACAGGTGGCCCATTTAAATACGGGGGGTAAAGGCGACGGTCATCCTTACATGAGTCCTGACGGTAAATACGTTGTGACAACTCAATACGGCGGTAATGTAGTTACTTTTATCGATGCAAAGAAACATGAGATCATAAAGGAAATAACCGTTGGACAGGGGAAACACGTCGGTTTCGTCACCTTTACAAAAGACGGGAAGAAGGCCTTTGTGGCCAATAGAGAAGACGACGCAGTGTATGTCGTTGATATGAAGAAGCTCGAAGTGAAGAAGAAGATAGATACGACGGAGCCCGACAAGAAATGGAAATCACAAGGTCAGGTGCTCAACGGTTATCACAACATCTTTGAAGTAACTGAGAAGTATTTTGATTGATTGATACTCTGACTGAAAAGGGGTGTCTCATGAACTGAGACACCCCTTTTTAACTCTCCGCATGTGTTATATTCAATATGCTGTTCAGGTCCCCGGCCAGGGAGTGAATGATCAGGACCAGGTCTGATATTATGGCAATCCATCAAAACGATATAATCTATTTCATCATTACGGACCGGTTTTACGGGAAATCCAACCCCGCCGCGCGTGAGGGAATGGACAAGAACAATCCCTTTTCTTATCACGGAGGCAACCTCGACGGGATCATTGAAAAGGTCCCCTACCTGAAAAAACTCGGCATCACCGCTCTATGGATCACCCCGGTATATCTGCAGATGCAAAGCCCGCGCATCAAGGCGCAGCCCTATCACGGTTACTGGGCTCTGGACTTCAATGCCGTGGACCCTCATCTCTATATCGATAACGGGGAGTATCCCGCAGGCAGCAAGTTGTACGTGAAAGACCTCGCCGGCAAATTGCATGAAAACGGCATCAAGCTCATTCTCGATATGGTGGTCAACCATGTGGGATATGATCATCCGGGCACTACTAATGCCGGGCCGAATCCAACACCTATCAGGCCGCACTGGTTCAATCAGCGCGGGCTTGACTGCTGTCATAACGTAATAGAGGGTGAACTTGCCGGACTTCCTGACCTTGACCTCGACCAACTGGAGGTGATCGATTATCATATCAACACCATCGCCTCCTGGATCAGGGAAACCGGTATCGATTGTGTCCGCATGGATACTGCAAAGCACGTGGAGCGGGGTTTCTGGGACCATTTCAAAAACCAGATCAGGGGCAGGTTCCCCGAGGTT
>JACRQA010000162.1 GCA_016222915.1 Nitrospirota bacterium
GTATTTAATCCCCCCAACGGCCCATATGTCAAAAACGCTCTGCAAGCCGCCGACTTTCTCGTAGTGCAGGACATATTCCTTACAGAGACGGCGAAGATGGCCGATGTCGTATTGCCTGCCCGCGGCTGGACCGAGAAGACCGGCACTTATACGAACCTTGAACGAAGGATACAGCTTCAGAAGAAGGCCGTAAACACGACGTTCGGTATGGAAGACTGGAAGATTATTTCAGAGGTCTCCGGCAAGATGGGACATAAAATGGTCTACTCGGATTCAGAAGATATAATGGATGAGATCGCAAAGGTCTCCCCGCTATACCGCGACCTGACGTACCGGGAGATAAGCAAAGGGAATTGCCTGTGGCCGTATCATGGTGAGCCGCTGAGGGGAGAAATACACGAGCTGCCTGCAATGGTTGAATCGGCAGGCGAGTATAAATCGGATTTTTACCTGGCACTTGAGAAGCCGCTGTTTCATTCAGGCACCCTTTCAAGAAGGTCCCCGGCGCTTGTGAAAATCTATCCTGAGGCCACGCTTAAACTAAACGGCGCAACGGCAGAAAAGCTTGGCTTGCAGAATGGAGACAGGGTAAAGGCTTCAACGGCAACAGGCAGCAGCGAATTGCCCGTCACGATCGATGACTCCATAAAAGACAATAAGGTCTTACTGAGCAATAACTTCGAGGGAAGAGGCGTGTTTGATTTATTAACCTTCAAACTGGACCCTGTTACAAAGGCCCCCGGCATAGAGGGCTGCGAGGTAACGATAAATAAGGTATAGGACAAGGTCATGAATGCAAACGACATAGTGTGGATTTTGATCAAGACAATCGGGGTGGTCGCTGTATTTCTCATCCATGTAATGTTTGTCCAGCTATTTGAACGGAAGGCAATCGCACACATGCAATCGAGGATGGGGCCGATGAGGGTAGGCTGGCACGGTGTGCTTCAGCCGATTGCGGACTCGATTAAATTATTCTTCAAAGAAGATATTATCCCGACAAACTCCGACAAACCGATATTTTTTATAGCGCCTATCATCGGGGTCATTGCGGCAGTGTCCTCGCTTGCCGTTATCCCGCTGTGGGAGGGTTTTTCAATTGCCAATCTTAACGTAGGCATATTATATATTCTGGCATTGTCTTCAGTAGGTGCCTATGCAGTTATACTCGGGGGCTGGGCCTCCAATTCAAAATATTCCTTCCTCGGAGGCCTGAGGTCTTCTGCCCAGGTCATCAGTTATGAAATCGCAATGGGGTTAAGCCTTGTGGGCGTCATGATGATGTCCGGCAGCACGAACCTCTCCGACATAGTAAGCGCGCAGGCGGAGGGACGCTGGTTTGTCGTGCCCCAGATAATGGGTTTTGCCATATTCTTTATAGCTGCCCTTGCAGAGACAAACAGGGTGCCTTTTGATTTGCCTGAGGCCGAGACCGAGCTGGTGTCCGGTTTTGCCACTGAATACAGCGGCATGCGCTGGGCCTTATTTTTCATGGCTGAATACGCGGGCATGTTTGTCATGTCGGCCCTTGCGGTTGTATGCTTTTTCGGCGGCTGGAGCGGCCCGGGGTTCCTCCCGCCGGTCATCTGGTTTTTAATGAAGGTCTACGCGTTTATCTTTCTCTATTTCTGGATAAGGGCCACGCTCCCCAGATATAGATATGACCAGCTTATGGGATTGGGCTGGAAGATATTTATACCGGTGGCGCTGGCGAATATTGTTTTAACGGGGCTGATAAAAATATTATTGAAATGATCGGGAGTGATGATTAAAAAATGACCGCGACTGAATTTATTAAAAAAGTATTCTTCTTCGAAGTGCTGCAAGGGCTTGCCTTGACGTTTAAGCATATGGTCTCCCCTGCCGTGACGAGGCAGTACCCTACAGAGAAGAGAGAGCCGGTCCCTGGTTCGCGGGGACTTCACGCCCTTGTGAGGGACACGGAGACAGGCAAGGAGAAGTGCGTGGGCTGCGGGCTATGCGCTGCAATGTGTCCGTCTCAATGCATACATATTTATACAAGCGAAGGAGAAGACCACAAGAAGGTCGTCGACAGGTATGAGATAGAGGTCCTGCGCTGCGTGTTCTGCGCCTTGTGCGTTGAGGCCTGTCCGTTCGGCGCAGTGGCGCTTTCGGAGGTTTTTGAATATTCGGGTTACACGAGAGAGGAATTTTACTATACAAAAGAGATGCTTTTAGAGAACTGGGACAAAAACATGGCAGGAGAAAAGGGGAGGATATATTTTGAGAAGTTCTGGAGGCCTAAGACAGTCGATTTCGGGGCGCCTGCTTTGGTAAAAACAGAAGAGAGGAAAACCGTATGACAACGCCCCAGCTCTTTTTTGCATACTTTGCTGTAGCAATGACAGCGTTGTCGCTCCTTATCGTAACAAGGAAAAACCCAGTGCACAGTGTCCTGTGTATGCTGGGGCTTTTTATTCACATAGCGGGGCTTTATCTTTTTCTGAACGCCGAGTTCCTGGCAGCTATACAGATAATAGTCTACGCGGGGGCGATCCTCGTATTGTTTTTGTTCGTCATTATGATGCTCAACCTGAGAAAAGAGGAGACTGTGAAGAAATATCAGGCCCAATGGCCTGTCAGCGCCGGCATAGGCATAATCCTGGCGGCGTTTCTGGTATTGATTCTCGGGAATATAACAGTGCTCCCCGCTCTTGGGGAATATTCGATAGAGGCAATAAAATCCGAAGGCAGTATGATGACTGTAGGAAAGGTTTTATACACGGAATTTCTTCTGCCTTTTGAAATTGCGTCTATTGTGCTTTTAGTGGCCATTATAGGCGCGGTGGTCCTGGCGAAGAAGAGGACAGAATAAGGGAGGGTAATTGGTTCCATTAAGCTGGTACATAGTCTTAAGCGCGGTGATGTTCAGCATCGGTGTCTTTGGTTTTCTTGCAAGGCGCAATCTGCTGATAATCTTCATATCCATAGAGCTTATGCTGAATTCCGTTAACATCAGCCTGGTGGCCTTCAGCCATTACCTGCAGTCCATGAGGGGGCAGATACTGGTATTTTTTGTTATCACCGTTGCAGCGGCCGAGGCGGCGATCGGACTGGCGATATTGATCGCATATTATAAAAACAATCCCACTATCAAGGTGGATGAGATCAACTTGTTAAAAGGATAATGTAGGGGCGGGTTCAAACCCGCCCGTACGATTAAGCGGGTTTTACCATGATAATGAGGACAATAAATGACTAAATATACACTGATACCACTACTCCCGTTTTTATCATTTCTTATTAACATCCTTTTCGGACGTAATTTTATAAAGGACAAGGCGCACTGGATTGCAGTGCCTGCGGTGGCAGGGTCGTTTCTCCTCGCTTTAAGCGCGTTTTTTGATGTTCTGGGCGGGCATGATGTAAATGTAAACATCTATAGCTGGATCGTGTCCGGAGATTTTAATGTCTCCGTCGGCTTCCTGATCGACCAGCTCTCCGCGATAATGCTTATTGTCGTAACTTCAATCAGCACCCTGATATTCATTTATTCAATCGGCTACATGCACGGCGACCCCGGCTATTACCGTTTCTTCGCATATCTGAGCCTGTTCGTGTTTTCAATGCTCATGCTGGTCATGGGCAATAATTTCCTGGTCATGTATTTTGGCTGGGAGGCGGTCGGTCTGTGCTCATATTTCCTGATCGGTTTCTGGTTCCACAAGAAGTCCGCGGGAGATGCCGGGAAGAAGGCGTTTATCGTCAACAGGTTCGGAGACTTCGGTTTCGGCCTGGGAGTGATCCTTATTTATCTCACTTTCGGCAGTCTTGAATTTATGCAGGTCTTCGATAAAGCGGGCAGTATCGCGGGGCAGACGATCAATTTATTTGGAAGTGACATCAGCCTCGTCACACTCATTTGCCTGCTGCTTTTCTGCGGCGCTGTCGGGAAGTCAGCGCAGATACCGCTCCACGTGTGGCTGCCTGATGCAATGGAAGGCCCGACCCCGGTGTCCGCCCTGATACATGCTGCTACAATGGTCACGGCAGGAGTGTTTATGGTGGCCCGCTGCAATCCGCTTTTCAACATGTCCCCGGTCGCCATGAATACGGTTGCGATAGTCGGAGGCGTTACCGCCATATTTGCCGCCACAATCGCTCTTGTACAAAACGATATCAAGCGGGTCATTGCGTATTCCACTGTAAGCCAGCTCGGGTATATGTTCCTGGCGCTCGGCGTGGGCGCATACTCCGCCGGGATATTTCATCTTTATACGCATGCATATTTTAAGGCCTTGCTCTTCCTCGGTTCAGGAAGCGTTATCCATGCCCTTCATCATGCCGGTCATCACGATGAGCAGAACATGCAGAAGATGGGCGGACTGAAAAAGTACATGCCGATAACTTATAAGGTGTTCATCCTGGCCACGCTGAGCATCACCGGTATCCCGTTCTTTTCAGGTTTCTTCAGCAAGGACGAGATACTGTGGAGGGCCTACAATGGCGGGGACCTCGGCAAGTTCCTTTGGTTTCTGGCTGCCCTTGCAGCGCTTTTGACCGCGTTCTATTCATGGAGACTGATATTCCTCACCTTCCACGGCACGTTCCGGGGGTCACATGAACATGAGCACCACATCCATGAATCGCCTCCGGTGATAACCGTTCCCCTGATGTGTCTCGCCTTTGGCGCGGTGTTTGCGGGCTACGTCGGGATACCCCCGATCTTCTATGAGCATGGGGACAAGATCGGAGAATTCCTGGCCCCTGTACTCGGACACCCGGAAGGCCACGGCACGCACGCCGAGGAGA
>JACRQA010000159.1 GCA_016222915.1 Nitrospirota bacterium
CTCGAACTTTTCGCCTTCCTCTTTCTGCTTCTGAAGGACCACCCGGTAATAATGCGGGGCGCAGGTAGGTCTCACGAGCAGGTCCTTCTCATTCTTCTCTATCTGATAATGCCATTCAAGCAATTCTTCATAGTCTTCTTTTGAAATAAGCTCATTCATTATATCTTCGCCTCTGCCCGTAGGTACTATCATAAACATGTACCATGCGGTGGCCCCGAGCTTCTTTGCGAGTTTATAGACCTTCGGGATTTCCTGCTGATTGCGCTTTGTAAAAGATGAGTTTATCAGAAACTTGATGCCGTGCTTGTTAAACAATTCGGTTGCTCTCATCACCCCGGCAAATGCTCCTTGCTGGTTTCTGAAATTATCATGGACCTCTGCTGTAGAGCCGTCGAGACTCAGAGACACCATCTTGATGCCGGACGCCTTCATACCCTCGCATATCTCTTCCGTGACAAGCGCCCCGTTTGTTGCGATGCACATCCGCAGGTCTTTGGAAGTGCCGTATTTTGCTATATCAAAGACGTCTTTTCTCAACAAAGGCTCGCCTCCAGAGAGGACCATGACCGGTTTGGCATAGCTTGCAATGTCGTCGATTATCCTGTACGCCTCCTCAGTGGAAAAATCGGGATGCCCCTTTGCTTCCATTTCAGAGGAGGACCGGCAGTGTACGCACCTCAGGTTACACCTTCTCGTGATCTCCCAGGCAATCCATTTCGGTTCAAACTTTTCGATCATATTTCTCCTGACTTATTGCTGCACAAACTTAGGGGCAAACAGCCGTTCACCTTTGCAGAATAATTAATATTCTACCTTTTTTTATTCGGTTATGAAAGCTATATGAATTTTGTAAAAACCTCATTGGAGAGGACGAGACCTTTTCTCGTAAGTCTCAGGGTGGTTTCATATGAACAGTCTGAACTCGCAACTTCAAGCAAGCCTGCTTCCCGAAGGTCATCTATCTCCTGCTGATAATGACTTAAAATGTTCTTGTTATAGCGCCTCGAAAAGGCCTCCACATTAACGCCCCCGGTTTTTCTCAGTCCAAGAAAAAGGGCCTCGGACAACGCCATGTCTTCGGTTATGGTTTCTGATCCATTGACAGGGCTCATATTTTCCGAGACAAGCTTCAGGTACTCGTCAAGATCATCCGTGTTATGAAATCGTTTTCCATTTATAAATGAATGCGCTCCCGGACCGGCCCCGCAATATTCACCCCTGTTCCAGTAAGTAATGTTGTGCCTGCACTGATATCCGGGCATTGCGAAGTTTGATATCTCATAATGGCTGTAACCGTCGGCTGTTAGGTAATCGATTGTGTGCTCATACATCTCGATGATTTTGTCTTCATCAGGTAGAAGTGTTTTGATTGAAAAATCTCCCCTGGCCCCTCTTTGCCAAAGAAGGGAAGATTCTCCCCCTTTGGAAAAGGGGGACGTAGGGGGATTTTTTAAATACCCATACAACAATGTTCCTTCCTCCACGGTAAGTTCATATGTTGAAATATGCTTTGGTTTCAAGCTTACAGCCTTCTCAAGCGTCACCATCCAACTCGCAAAACTCTGTCCCGGAATCCCGTAGATAAGATCAATCCCGACGTTCTCAAACCCTGATTCCTTTGCAAGATGGACTGCCTGTTCAGCCTCCCCGGACGTATGAATCCTGCCGAGGAATGAAAGTTCATTATCGTTGAATGATTGTATGCCGATACTGAGCCTGTTGATTCCCGATGATCGGAGGGCCTGCAATTTTTCTTTGTCTAAGGTGCCTGGATTTGCCTCGATGGTGGCTTCGTAGTTTTCGGTGAAACTGAAATGCGTGAAGATATGATTTATCAGGTCCGATAAGGCGTTAGCGGAAAGCGCTGTGGGTGTGCCGCCGCCTATGAAGAGAGTGGATATGGGCTTTTCGTTTGAAATATTTGAAATCTCTTTTTTCAGAGCTTCAATATAAATATCCGCCCTGGCAGGATTGTATATACCGGAGACAAAATCGCAGTAGATGCACCTTTTGAGGCAGAAGGGGATGTGAACGTATAACGAAGGTGACATGAGGTAATTCTAACAAAGTTGAAGATTTTTCTTGATTATCCGAACTATGAAATCTCTTTTATAAATGCAGTGAAATCTCTGACTGCTGAGGAAATGCTTTTATGGACGGTCTTATAATCTATTTCTTCATATTCGTGGACAAGGATATTTCTAAGCCCTGCGCTGAGGGCCAGACTTTCACTTAATTTTTTACTTATTATCTTTAACTCGCCCGCCCGCAGAAAGGCAGCCTTATAGGACGCCGGGGCCGGTTCTCCTTTATCTGAGATCATATGGAAGACAATGTCACTGGCCGTCATAACGAGCAGCTCAAGTATACGCTCTATTTCGTAATGCCTCTGCATGAATTCATCAAAGGTGATCTTTTTATACGGCAAAAGGTCGTTAAGGTAGTCCGTGACGGATTCGAGTTTCTTTTTTACTACTTCAGGCGACATGAGACACCTTCCTTACAAAGGCCTTCAGATAGTTTTCGCGCATATCCCGGATTTTCTCCGTATCGAGATAGAGCTTCCAGGCACGTAATTTATCCATTTCAAAAAGGTCTTTCTTTCTCTCAAAAAGGCATACCCCCTTCATAAATATTTCGTAGAGGAGCAGGGGGTCTGTGTCTGCCCTAAGCAAGACAAGGTCTATATCCTTTCCTTTGAAAAAATCGTCGAGCTTATAAATAAGATCAAGCTTTGAAATGTTCACCCCTTTTCTAAGCTTAACTGCCAAATCAATATCGCGGGAGCTTTCAGATCGGCTGCCGGCAGAAGAACCGAAAAGAACAAGCAAGTCAATACCATTTTCTTTGCAGTAGCCCTTAATTCCCCTGATTTTCATCTCTTAATCTTAAGATCGAGCGGCGGTATTGTCAAGAAATTTCTCTATGATTTCTATATAATCTATAAAATTTCCCCTTATCAAACATTTCTGTTTTATTTCAAAAGGGGAGGTGGTGGGAAGGAGCCATGCAAACCGGATTGGACATATTTGAAAAATACTGGCCGAAGAAATTAAGAGGCGCACGGATAGGGCTTGTTGTGCACCCGGCATCCGTGAACAAGAAGCTTGAGCATGCATTTGATTGCCTGATTAAATCCAAGAAGATTAAACTCACGGCCCTATTCGGTCCCCAGCACGGAATCCGGGGGGAGACCCAGGACAACATGATCGAGTGGGAGGGGTTCAGAGACAAGAAGACCGGTCTTCCTGTCTACAGCCTCTACGGCCAAACGCGCAAACCTCATTCGTCAATGCTCAGGGACATTGATGTCATGGTGATTGATATGCAGGATGTCGGCTCCCGCTATTACACATTCATATGGACAATGGAGCTTTGCATGCAGGAATGTCTTGAGGCGGGCAAATCAGTTGTTATCCTGGACAGGCCTAATCCCCTGGGCGGCGTTCATACGGAAGGGCCTGTGCTCGACATGGATTATGTTTCTTTTGTCGGACAGCGTCCTGTGCCGGTGAGGCATGGGATGACTATTGGAGAAATCGGCGGCTATCTGAAAAATGAATTTTATCCTGCACTGGATTTCCATGTTATTGCCATGCGGGGATGGGACAGGAAGATGTGGTTTGATGAGACGGGACTGCCATGGGTCATGCCTTCTCCCAATATGCCGACACTCGATACGGCAATAGTATATCCGGGCATGTGTCTTTTGGAAGGCACTAATCTTAGTGAAGGCAGGGGGACGACCAGGCCGTTTGAGATATTCGGCGCGCCTTTTATCGACCCTGACGCCCTTGTGAAAAGACTGAATGACTTTAAGCTTGCCGGTGTCTCTTTCAGGCCGATGTATTTCCAGCCCACTTTTCAGAAACATGCCGGGGAACTCTGCGGTGGCGCCCAGATCCATGTCGTCAACAGGGAAAGATTCAGACCCTTCAAGACAGGCGTTGCGATTATCAAGGCCATTCACGATCTTTGTCCCGGACACTCTGAGTGGAAACAACCGCCGTATGAATATGTGACGGACAAGCTACCGATAGATATCCTTGCGGGCAGTGACAGGGTGAGGAAGGACATAGAGAGAGGGACAGCGCTTGAACGGATGGAGGATTGGTGGAAGGAGCAGTGCCTTGAGTTCCATAAAAATATCCGGAAGAAATATTTGATATATACATGAATAGAGTAAACGTATTCATCCCGGCGGCGGGTCTCGGGGAAAGACTTCGCCCGGTTACAAACTACATCCCCAAGCCTCTCATTCCTGTCTTGGGCAAGCCTGCTTTGCAGTATGTTCTCGATAACGTGTTCGGCCTGCCTTTTAACAGGATCGGAATTAACCTCCATCACAGGAAAGCGGATATTGAGAAATGGGTCTCTCAACATCCGTTAAAGGACAGGATGTCATTGTTTCCGGAGCGCGAGATACTGGGGACAGGCGGGGCCTTGAAGAACGCTGAGGAGTTTTTAAGGGAAGGGACATTTCTTGTACACAACTCGGACATCCTCTCGGACATCAATCTGGATAAACTGCTTGAATACCATTTTTTATCCAAGAGCCTTGTGACCCTTGCTGTTCATGACTATCCGAAGTTCAATACTGTTATGGTGGATGGGAAGGGATTATTAAGACATGTAGGGGTGGGTTCCAAACCCGCCGTGGTTGATGGAAAAATGATTGCCTTTACAGGCATAGCGGTCTATGAGCCTGGCTTCCTGGACTATCTGCCTCAGGGTAAGTCAAGTGTAGTAGATGCATGGTTGAAGGCAACTGCGGAAGGCAAAAGGATCGGGACGTTTGATGTCTGTAAGGGCGGGATTGGACCCCGCCCCTACTGGAGCGATATAGGGTCACCGGATGCTTATGCTGCCGCTGTCTTTGAGATGCTGAGAAGGGAAGGGGAGACGGTATACATTCATCCTTCGATTACCCGGTGCGCTGATGCGGAGATGCAGGGACATGTTGTGATTGAAAAGGGGTGTTCTATTGAAGGCGAGATTGCATTGAAGAATTGCATTGTACTGCCGGGAGGCACGATACCCCCCCAGCCCCCCCTTGCTAAGGGGGGGAGCAGGGGCGGAGATATGGAATTGCCACTACAAGAGAACTGCATCATCGGGCCTGATTTTAAAATCAATCTCAATGAAAAAGAAATATTGAAGATATCCGATGACGGCAAACAATTGATCGGGACCGGGGGCTCGGACAGAAAATATTTCAGGCTTCAAAAGGACAATAAGTCTGTCGTGCTTATGCAGTGCAAAGCGGATGACCCCGACTTTGAGCGGCAAATTGAATATACAAGATTTTTTCACAAACACTCAGTCCCGGTTCCTGCGCTGATCGAATCTGACATCGGTAAGAAGAATGCCTTAATTGAAGACGCCGGAGATATTTCGCTTTATAGCTGGTTGAAGTGTACCCGCGACACAATGGCTGTAGAAAACA
>JACRQA010000155.1 GCA_016222915.1 Nitrospirota bacterium
AGTCTTATACTTCGGAAATACCAGGTCGGGTTTGCCTGGTAACGTTTTGTCATGTAGCTTGTATCTGAAACCTTTTCCGAACAGAAACTTTCTGACAAGTACTTCCGGCGTTGTGTCTTTGCTTCTGATCCTTGACATGTTAAAGCTTCTGGTTTTCTTATCGTGCACATCCGCCATAAAAATATCCACTATACTCATGCAACGATATTACCGTATCAGTCATAAGCATCTCATTATTAAGACCGGGCGCTTGATAGTTACAGCACCCAATATAACAAGCTTATTAAATTTTGAATATACCTTTTAACGCAACTGGTTAATTGTAGATAATTTATATTGTTTCTACAAGGAAAATGTTAGCAGTAAACACCCCGAAAGACCATCAGAAACGCAAGACCGCGTCAGCTGCATATCAATGGCTTTCTCAATTACCATGAAGACCGGTCCCATGAGCGGAATTCCGCGAATAAAAAAACCGTTCAAACCAGGTCAACGGTTTGAACGGTTCTATCGGTCAGTTCAAGGTAGTCCCTAAATATCCAGGTTCCTCACCTCAAGGGCGTGCTTCTCGATGAATTCCTTTCTCGGCTCAACCTGGTCGCCCATAAGGGTGCTGAAAATCTCCTCGGCCTTGACTAAATCCTCGATGGTGACCTTTAGTAAAGTCCTTTGTTCAGGCTGCATTGTCGTCTCCCATAGCTGCTGGGGATTCATCTCTCCAAGACCCTTGTATCGCTGTATGCTGATCCCTTTTTTGGCTATGGACAATATGTAGTCAAACAGGTCCCTGGAGCTTTTAAACTCGGTTGTGTCGCTGTTGAGTTTGACTTTGTACGGCGGGTGTCCAAGGCCTTTGAGCGATGAAAAGAGACTCGATAATTCCCTGAAATCCGGGGACGTCAGGAACTCATCATCAATAGTTAATTTGAGGCCCTCTCTTTTTAACTCGATCCTGTAGGATTGGTGCTCCTCATCTTCCTTTATTTCCTCGGACACATCGGGGAATTCACCCTTGAGCCTCTTGATAAGGGCCGTCACATCGCTTTTATTCTTTAACACGTCCTTGTTTAATCCATAATGCAGCAACGCCTTGATTATCGCCGTGTCTTTCTTTCTCCTGGCAAACCACTCAAGGAGTTTTTCAAACCTGGAAAGGTTCTTTATATACGGGATGATGTCGTTGCCGGCCAGGCGCTTCCCGTTTTGGATCTCTATTTCATCTGCCGCAAGCTCAAAGAGCATGTTCTCAAGCTCGCCTTCATTTTGTATGTACTTTTCCTTCTTGCCTTTTTTCACCCTGAAAAGGGGCGGCTGCGCAATGTAAAGATAACCCTTCTCGATCACCTGCGGCATCTGCCTGAAAAAGAAGGTCAGGAGCAGGGTCCTTATATGTGAGCCGTCCACGTCTGCATCGGTCATGATCACGATCTTGTGATACCTGGCCTTTTCAATGTCGAAATCTTCAACGCCTATTCCAGTGCCGAGGGCGGTTATAAGTATCTTTATCTCCTCGGAAGCCAGCATCCTGTCAAACCGCGCCTTCTCGACATTCAGGATTTTACCCTTAAGAGGCAGTATCGCCTGGTTGTGCCTGTCCCGGCCCTGTTTCGCGGAACCTCCCGCGGACTCTCCCTCAACAATGAATATCTCACTCAGCTCAGGGTCTTTTTCAGCGCAGTCGGCAAGCTTCCCCGGCAGTCCGGTATCTTCAAGCGCGCCCTTTCGCCTGGTAAGCTCCCTTGCCTTTCTGGCGGCCTCTCTGGCCCTTGCGGCCTGGATCGACTTCTCGATTATCTTTTTTACTACCGAAGGGTTCTGTTCAAAGTAAGTGCCTAAGGCGTCATTTACCATGGATTCCACCAGGCCCTTGACCTCGCTGTTGCCGAGCTTGGTCTTGGTCTGACCCTCGTACTGGGGGTCTGGGAGCTTGACGCTTATGACGGCAGTCAGGCCCTCCCTGGTGTCGTCACCGGAAATAGATTCTTTCACATTCTTGATAAGGCCCGAGGATGTTGCATAGCTGTTGACCGTACGCGTAAGCGCGGCCTTGAATCCGGCAAGGTGCGTGCCGCCTTCTTTTGTATTGATGTTATTGGCAAACGCGTAGATGTTTTCGGTATAGCTGTCATTATACTGCATGGCCAGCTCTACGGATATCCGGTCTTTTTCTTTTGATATGTAGATCGGTTTTGGATGCAGGCTGTTTTTGTTTTTATTCAGGTGCTCGACAAAGGATACAATGCCGCCTTCGTAGAAAAAGGTCTCCTCTTTGCTTGTCCTCTCGTCGTTTATGTTTATCGTGAGTCCTTTATTCAGGAAGGCGAGCTCCCTGAACCTGTTTACAAGGGTGTCATAATTAAATACCGTCGTTTCAAATATCTCAGAGTCCGGTTTGAAGGTCACTTTCGTGCCCCGGCTTTTGGTCTTTCCAACATGTGTAAGCGGCCCTGTGGGAATACCCCTTTCAAAGCGCTGGGTCCAGACCTCTCCGTTTTGCTTTATTTCAAGGTCCAGCCATTCGGAAAGAGCGTTGACTACAGAGACCCCGACACCATGCAGGCCTCCGGAAATCTTGTACGCCTTGCTTTCAAACTTGCCACCTGCGTGGAGCTCCGTTAGGGCTATCTCAGCGGCGCTTCTCCCGTCAGGATCGCCCGGGTGCTTGCCGGTAGGTATTCCCCTGCCGTTGTCCACAACGGTGACGCTGTCTTCCAAATGTATTGTGACGTCGATCTTGTCGCAAAAGCCCGCAAGGGCCTCATCAACGCTGTTGTCTATTATCTCGTATACCAGGTGATGGAGCCCCTCAACACTTGTGCTCCCGATGTACATGGCTGGCCTTTTTCTGACGGCGTCAAGGCCCTTCAAGACTTTTATATCAGCAGCGCCATATTCACCTGAATTTACATTTTGTGCTTTATCTGTCATTTACTCCCTTTCTTTTAAAATCAACTTCCCTCTATGTCCCCTCGCCCCTTGCGGGAGAGGGTCAGGGTGAGGGGACTTAATGGTGCAAGCATTCACCCTCCCCTTCATCCCCTTCCCGAAAAAACCGGGACAGGCCCGTCAAGGGAGGGGAATATATTTGCATTTCATAAATTATGTTCTCATCGGCATGACTACGCAGGTATAGCCTTCATTTTCCGGGGACAATAAAAGTGTAGGGCTTAACGGCTCCTGAAGCTCCATGCTTACTGTTTCCCCGCCCATTGCCTGGAGAATGTCCAATACGTATCGGGCATTGTAGCCGATTGATATGGGCTCGCCCTTGTATTGAGCCGCGATTTCTTCCCTTGCCTCTCCTATATCAGGGTTCATCGAGATCAGGGTTATCTTACCGGCCTCTAAATCAAATCTTACAGCGTTGGTCCTCTCCCTGCTCATTATTGAGGTCCTCCTGAGCGCCTTTAGAAAAGCCATCTTATCGATGACGACCTTCTTTTCATTGTTCTTTGGGACAACCTGTTCGTAATTCGGGTAGGTCCCTTCTATAAGACGTGAGGTCAAAACAATGTGGTCCATGCTGAAGAATATGTGGTTCTTATCGATATAGACAGATATCTTGTCGGAGCTTCCTTCGATAAGCTTCTTTAATTCTATGGCCGCCTTTTTGGGCAATATCAGTTTTTTCTCTTCAGAGATTGTTCCTTCGAGGGCTGATGAAATAACTGACAGCCTGTGCCCGTCCGTGCCCACCACTTTAAA
>JACRQA010000156.1 GCA_016222915.1 Nitrospirota bacterium
TACATATACCGATGGAGGCGGCAAAACCTCTCAAGCTGGGTAAAGGGGGCCTGTATACATGGATGACCGACAGGGAAATATCCCAGACACTGGAAGAGGACATGCGGTCTGTCCCTCATGTAAAAGGGGCGAATAACCATATGGGCTCGTTATTTACCAGGGACGAAAGGGTGATGAGTACTTTTATTTCAGGGCTTAAGAAACACAGGCTTTTCTTCCTTGACAGCCTGACCACCCCGGAATCGGTCGGTCATAAGCTTGCAAAGGCGCAGGGGATAAAGACCTTGAGCCGTGACGTATTTCTTGATGATTCCGATGACCCCGGGGACATCAAGCTCCAGTGGGACCGGCTTGTCAAAGAAGCGAAACAAAGAGGGCATGCCGTCGCGCTCGGTCATCCCAGAAAAAATACGATAGAATTTCTGCAAAAGGCCCTGAGTAACAACAAGGAAGTTACCATTGTGCCGGTCACGGAATTAATGAGTGACTAACCCTTAAGGCCAAACAATTTATAATATTAATATCGAATTTATATTTTTGACATTTGAGAAGGATTGATATAGATTTATAATTACTCAATTAACTAAATTCATCCTCAGGAGGGCTTATCATGGATATTAACTATATGCTAAAAGTTCAGGACGCAAAGGCTGTGGACATCCAGAAGGCGCTGAAGGCGGCCGGGATAACAGTCACCAGCATTATCGAGGTCCACAAAGAACAGGGCAGAGGCTGTAACGACATCTTAAGATCAGGTAGCCGGGATTTCGCACGGATTGTCTCTCCCAATATAAAGAGCTGAGAGGGCAGTCTTCTTATGAAAATATGGAAGTCCTTGTCGGAAAAGTAATTAATTATTACAGAACGATAGGCGTGGCAAGCATTAAGTTGAATGACTGTCTGGAGCTTGGCCGGCAGATCCATATTAAAGGACACACTACCGATTTTGAACAGGTCGTAGAATCACTCCAGGTCAAACACCGGCATGTGACCAGTGTGTCCGCAGGTGAAGTAGCGGGACTGAAAGTAAATGACTATGTCAGGAAACACGATTGTATTTTCAGAGTTGAAGATTAATCGAATAAATCAAAGAGGGGGACAGGAGAATAAATGGAGCAGAAATATGAGCCGGGGCCAGAGTGGTATGCGGTCCATTTAAAGTCACGGCATGAATTTAAGGTTGCCGACAGGCTTGCAATGAAAGGGATAGAGGCCTTTCTGCCGCAGGTTGAGAGGGTCAGAAAATGGAAAGACAGAAAGAAACTGATAACCTTTCCTCTTTTCCCCGGTTATATCTTTGTCCATACCACCAGTGAATCAAAAAATCTATTAAGTGTCCTGAAAGTCGCCGGTGTTGTCAGGATAATCAGCACAATTCCGGGGGAACCTGACCCTATCCCTGAGGAGCAGATACTATCGCTGAAAAAACTTGTTGAAAACAAGGGAGAGCTAGATCCATATCCATATCTGAATGAGGGGCAGAAGGTAAGGATAACAAAAGGCCCCCTGAACGGAGTCGAAGGGATACTTGTTGAAAAACTGGACAAACACGTCCTCGTCCTTTCCGTCGATGTCCTGCGTCAGGGCGTGGCCCTGACAATAAATGCCGCTGATGTTGAAAAAATATAGAGGAGGCATATTGCCTGATTTAAGCATTCAAAGGCGACATGGTTGATTGGGACGCCTTTTTGTTCTCTATTGCCTTTCCACAAATCCATCCCTTATAATTTTTATGTTAAAAGAAAACCCGGTGCGTCTCCAAGTTGGAAGGGGAGACGCAAAAGGGCGGGCTTTTTTCAGACTCAATTAATCAAGGAGAAAATATAACATATGTCCGGACATTCAAAATGGGCAGGGATCAAGCATAAAAAAGCCATTGTCGACGCGAAAAGAGGCAAGGCCTTTACAAAGGTTTCAAAGGAGATAACCGTAGCGGCAAAGATAGGCGGCGGCAGCCCGGACATGAACGCCAGGCTGAGGCTCGCGATTGAAAAGGCCAAGGAAGTAAACATGCCCGCAGACAACATCAAACGCGCGATCATGAAAGGCACAGGTGAACTGCCGGGCGTTGTTTATGAAGAAACCACATACGAAGGCTACGGCCCCGGGGGAGTCGCTCTGATCATTGAGGTCATGACAGATAATAAAAACAGGACGGTAGGGGAAATAAGGCACACGCTTACCAAACATAACGGCAATATGGGTGAGACCGGCTGCGTCTCATGGATGTTCAAGAAAAAGGGCTACATCCTGGTTGATAAAAAGGCCCTTGATGAAGACACGTTAATGACCTACGCCCTCGATGCAGGGGCCGAGGATTTCAAGAACGATCCCGGTGAAGAAAATTACGAGATCACGACCGCCCCTATGGATTTTAATACGGTCAAAGAAGCCCTCGAAAAAAACAACATCAAACTGTCCCACGCGGAAGTGACCATGGTCCCCCAAAATTATATAAAGCTCGAAGGCAAGGAAGCGGAAAAGATGCTCAGATTGATGGAAGCCCTTGAAGACCATGACGATGTCCAGAATGTCTACGCCAATTTCGATATCCCGGACGAAATCATGGCGAAGATGGGGTGAAGTGAGAAAGAAGAAGGGAACAGGGGCACAGAGGCACAAAGGCACAAAGTAAACACATACAGGGATTTAATTGTATGGCAGAATGCCATGCTGTTTGTAACCCTAATTTATTCATTAACCAATAAGCTTCCTAAAGAAGAATCTTTCGGATTAATCTCACAAATCAGGCGAAGTTCCGTCTCTATTCCAAGCAATATAGCAGAAGGTTATGGTAGAAATTCAAGCAACGATTATATTAGATTCCTTCAAATATCAATTGGTTCTCTGTACGAATTGCAGACCCAGCTAGAAATCTGCCTTAATCTAAAATATGTATCACAGCAAAGGTTTGATGATATAAATGAAAAGAGCAGAGAAATAGAACGTATGCTTAGCAGTTTAATAAACAAAATAAATCCGAAGAGATGAACTCGACGACTTTGTGCTTTTGTGCCTCAGTTACTCTGTGCCTTGTATTAATATGCGCATAATCGGGATTGACCCCTGAACTGTTACCTGTGGTTATGGTGTTGTGGAATTGACCGGCGGGAAGCGGGAAACGAAATATTTAACTGCCGGCGAAGTGAGATTAATAAGCCTGACCTGCTGTGCCTGGAAAAAATTTTCTATCACAAAAGCATCCGTTCGGCCTTTGCCCTGGGCTCTACACGCGGCGTGGTCCTGCTTTTGTCCGCGCAGAACAATCTCCCTGTATCGGAATACAACCCTACCGAAGTAAAAATGGCCCTGACCGGCTATGGGAGGGCCGAGAAAAGACAGGTACAAGACATGGTCAAGATAATCCTTAATCTCAAATCCTCGACCCGGAAATTCAGCGAAGACAGCACCGACGCCCTCGCCCTCTGCATCTGCCACATCAATTCATCAACGTTTAAATTCTAAAGATATAAAAGCAGTAGTCCGAAGATGATACATGACTTATCAATCATTTATGAAAGGGGAACATCATGAAATTATTTCTGTCCGTCTTGCATATATTATTAGTTGTGCTTTCCCCGAATACTGCGGCGTATGCTTCTGATATTGTGTTGAACGGGTCCGTTTACTTTAAGTGCAATTTCATATCGAGTTACATGGAAAAACATGGCTATGTCCTTGTTGAAAAGAACTTATATATAAGAGAGCTAAAGACAGACCGGTACGCCGCAAATGATGCAGAGGTTGTTATAAAGAACCTGAACAATACTGTTATAGGGACAGGTAAAACAGATGAAGCAGGTAAATTCTCAATCCCCGTGCCTGAGAACCAGAGTTACCGGATGGTCATCCGGTTTCACGGCCGTGAAATAGAAGAAGCGGTGTCCTATTCAGACTCAGCAAATATCAAGGCTGATATGGGTTATTTCGACACGGAGCAAGTGGGCAGCTGGATACCTACACCTCCCCTGCAGTATTGCTACGCTTGTAACATCAGATACCTGGAAACAAAAAAGAGTCTTTAACTCAACCCGGATTACGCATTTGGTCGCGGCAGGTAACGGAGGCAGTTCTGAAAAACGAATTTGGAGCGGGGCGTCCGGTACAGACATGAAAATGTGTTGTGTATAAATCAGAGGTTATGTTACCAGTCTTATAAAAGACCTGTCCCGCATTTAATTCGTTTTTCAGAACTGCCTCTGTTACCTCTATAGCCGGGACTTTCTCTCTATCCATTCTTTAATCATACTGTCCAGTATATATAAAGGCAGTGCCCCGTTTTCAAGAAGCCGGTCGTGAAATTCCTTTATATCGAAAGCGGGACCAAGGGACTTCTCCGACTCTTCCCGCAGCTCAATTATTTTCAGCTCACCTGTCTTATACGCAAGCGCCTGTCCGGGCATTGCAATGTAACGGTCCACTTCAACCTCTATCTCATGCTCTTCGAGGCCGGTGTTTTCTTTACAGTAATTTATGGTCTCATCCCTGCCCCATTTATAAAAGTGCAGACCCGTGTCCACTACAAGCCTGACGGCCCGCCATATTTCATTGTTCAGTCTCCCGTATTCAGAGAAGACGTCCTGATAAAACCCCATCTCCTTTGCAAGCTTCTCAGCGTATAAGGCCCAGCCTTCGATAAAGGCGGTGGACCCGCTGTATCTGCGGAAATCCGGGATGTCTTCAAGCTCCTGCATGATCGCAATCTGGAGGTGATGGCCCGGCACTGCCTCATGACAGGCAAGGGCTTCCATGTCGAATTTAGGCCGCTGTTCCGGCTTGTATGTATTGACATAAAAATATCCGGGTCTCGAAAAATCCCTGGGCGGGGAGTAGTAATACGCGGCAGGCGCTGCCTGTTCCCTGTACTTTTCGATCTCCTTGAGGTCATATTTCGCGCGGGGCAGTCTTCCAAAATACTCAGGGAGCTTCTCGTCCATGCGTGCCAGGATGTCCCTGTAGCCCTGCATGATCTCCTCTGCAGACTGAGGGTACAGCTCCTTTTTCCCCTTGATGTAGGCCGCGAACTCCCTGACGCTTCCGCTGAATCCGAGCCCCTTCATTAATTTAATAATCTCGCCGCTGATCCGCTCCACTTCACGCCTGCCTGTCTCGTGTATCTCTTCAGGAGACAGGTCTGTCGTGGTGTGGTACTTCACGTAGAAGCGGTACATGTCGATGCCATCCGGAAGCGGCCAGATACCCTCTTTTTCCCTGCATCGCTTCATATATTCTTTGCTGAGATAGTGATGCAGTTTCTTATATGCAGGAGTAACACCCGAGGAAATCGCGTCCCTGACCTGATTACTTATATCCTCGATGTCCTG
Organism: Nitrospirota bacterium; assembly: GCA_016222915.1. Classification (GTDB taxonomy): domain Bacteria; phylum Nitrospirota; class Thermodesulfovibrionia; order UBA6902; family UBA6902; genus UBA6902. Next base: position 5,325 of record JACRQA010000156.1, read on the forward strand.
ATTTGAAAACCCGTCTTTCAATTTTCGCACAGGGGAGTACAGCGGGCTGTCTTCGGGAGTGAACTTTGTAAAAGTATCAACCTGCATCAGGACATGTTCAATTATATTTTTGAAGGCCGTTATTCCGTTCTCCGTCCCTTTTTGAAAAAGTACGATGACCTGGTCTATCTGGCAGGTAAATGTCTTTAATCTCAAAATATAATCTTCAATGTCCTTATGCGTCTTAAAAGGGTGAAACTCAATGATCTGGGGGAAGTCGATATGCGGCCCTTGCATGTGATCAAGCGGGAGATAGTGCGTCCTGTACCGGAACATGCTGATACTATTTGTAAGTGTATTGATAAGGAGTTTGCGGTTCAGATTGTTCCCCTCAGTAAGCAATGCTTCATCAACCTTTTCTGTCTTAACAAGAAGGTCTTTGAAGTATTCATTCTGCGCTGAAAGCGCCCCTTCGGACAAATCCTCAAGCGCGTAATTGTACCGGTGGTCTCCGATATATGTGGCAAAGGTCGGATTGTGTTTTAAAACAAATTCCCAGTAGTCTCTGAGATAATCCTGCAGTTGATCGTCGGCATTATTCATTAGCTCACCTCAGTCTTTCTAAGTCTTGCAAATCTTGTGAATATATTTTTATGCTCCATTTCCTTTTCAAAACCCGCGTCGGTAAACAAGCGGACGGTCTCAATCATGTCTTTTTCCCCGACTTCGACACCCGGCTCATAGATGGAAACATATCCGCCGCTCTTTACGGCGCGGGTGATGTTTTTAACAGCCGCAGGTTTGTCGGCAACTTCATGAAAGCAGTAATACAGGAGGCACACATCCGCAAACGGCGCATCTGTCTGATAGACTGCGATATCAGCCGTGACCGTCTCGACCTTGCCTGCAAAGCCCGATATCCTTTTTCTCAGCTTCCTGACCATCCCTTCCTGTAATTCCACAACTACCACTTTCTTAGCGTGACCGGCTATTGCTTCTGTAAGAAAGCCGTTACCCGCCCCGATTTCAAGCACGATGCTGTCTTTTGTGATACCGGATTCATGCAGGATTTTACCCCTGTCCGATAACCTCTTCCTGATCGGGTTATAGAGTATAAATGAAAGCCATGAGGGGCAGACATGGCACATGTGTTTTCCTCCTGAGTGAAATTACTTTTAAGAATATGATACCATGCTTCCGCTTTTTCCTTGAAAATAGCCACATACGTTGCTTATGATATTGGACAGCTACAAATAATGTTCCAATCAGATTGTTTATTTCCGGGCCCGGAAAATATTTCCGGGCTTACAATTGCACATACGGAGGAATGACCTTGGGAAAAAATCTCGGTATCGTTGTAGGCGGCGGACCTGCTCCAGGCATAAACGGTGTAATAAGCGCCGCGACTGTGGAAGCCCATAACCGGGGCATAAATGTCATAGGCATCCTGGACGGTTTCAAATGGCTCTTCCGGGGAGACGCGGGCAAGGTCATCAAGCTTGACCATAAAAACGCCTGGCCCGTGCACAGCAAGGGCGGCTCCATCCTGAGGATATCGAGAGACTTTCCTGATAATCCTGAAGAGAGTTTCCAGGCCATGATAAAGACATTAAAGAAACTGCAGATCCACTACCTCATTACCATCGGCGGTGACGGGACGTCCTTTGTTGCAAGAGAGATAGAGAAGAGAACGGACGGGGCCATCTCCGTTGCCCATGTGCCGAAGACCATTGATAATGATCTCCCTTTGCCCGGTGGCGCGCCGACCTTCGGTTATGAGACCGCCAGGCACTGGGGCACAAAAATCGTCAGAAATATTATCGAAGATGCCCGAACGACGGGCCGGTGGTATTTTATTACGACCATGGGAAGGAATGCGGGGCATCTCGCCCTTGGCATAGGGAAGGCGGCAGGAGCAACGATAACCGTTATCCCGGAAGAATTCAGGGAGGCGAAGCTCAAATTCTCCAAGGTGGCGGACATTCTTGAAAGCACGATCATCAAGCGGCTCTCACAGGGATATGCTTACGGCGTCGCAATACTGGCGGAGGGGGTCGCCAGCAAGATAGATATCAAGGAATTATCTCAATACGAGCTTCCCGAAAGTGACGAAAGAGGGGCCTTGAGACTCTCGGAAATTCAGCTCGGCAGAATTCTCCAGCGCTTTGCAAATAAAGAATTTGAAAAGCGCAAGGTAAAAATCAAGATCGTGCATAAGACCATAGGATATGAATTAAGGGCCGCTGATCCCATTCCTTTTGACGCGGAATATACAAGAAACCTCGGGTACAGCGCGGTCAAGTTCCTTATGGAAGGCGGATCAGGCGCGCTGATATCTTTTTATGACGGCAAGGTAAAGCCCATCCCTTTAAAGGACATCATCGATCCTGTCACGAAAAAGACAAGAGTCAGATTTGTAAATACCAAAGCAGACCCATACATCGTCGGCAGGCAGTACATGATAAGGCTGGAAAAGGAAGACCTCTCTCCCCCGACCATTGAAAAGATAGCAAAGGCGGGACGATATACCCCGGATGAGATCAGGAAGAGATTTTCCTATCTGGTGTAACTAAAAGAGTTCTAAGAGTTAAAAGAGTTTTAGGGGTTAAAGGAGTTAAAGACACTCACTCCATAACTCTGTAAACTCCTGGAACTCTTTAAACCCTTTAGACCCTTTAAACTGTTTTAGTTAAGTTACATCGACCGTTCGGTCCTGTGCTCTTCAATAAGTTCAGCCTTAAATTCAACCGGCTTACGTCCGAAGCAGGTGCCCAGGCTTTCAAAAAGGGCAAGCTCTCTGATGTCCACTTCCCTTCGCTTTATGGCCTCTGCCGTCGGCATATACAAAATCTTATGCCCCTCGACTCCGGTCACGGTTTTACCGGTTTTACCCTCACGCAGGAGGACCACGGCGGCGGCCCCTGTCTTATAACCGAAGTTAACGTCATATGCTGATGAATGCCCGGAGCGTACCAGATGCCCGGGTGTAACTTCTCTGACCTCAGGGATGACGTAAATACCAGGGACATACATTCCGGTCCTCTTCATAAACGCCTGAACATCAGGATCAGCCTTTAATCTTTTTTCCAATTGCTGCCGGATATACTTCCCGGCGCCGGCAAGTTTTTTATGGCCGAAGGCATCAACCCCCGCGGATTCGTCATATAGCATTTCACCGCTTGAGGTCTTCAGGCCTTCCGCTACAACGATTATATAAGTGCCAGCCCGCACATCGCTTCTCTCTATTCTTGCAAAGTAAGTGGTCTTCATGTGTTCGTAAAGTATGTCAAAGTCAACAGGCACCTCAGGGATAAGGATAGCGTCAGCCTCAGCCCCGATGCCTCCGCGAAATGCCGTGTGGCCGACATATCTGCCGAAAACCTCGATCACGAGGATACGATTGTGACTTAATCCAGTAGTCTTAAGGTCTCTCGCAAACACCGATATCCTGTTGATGGCGGAATCGCCGCCTACGCTGTAAGGCTGGAGGTCAAGGTCCATTGTCTTGGGGACGTGGACACAGGGAATGCCCTGAGAGGTCAGATCAACAACAACGCTCCCGGTATCATCTCCGCCGCTTATTATAAGACCGTCTATGTTAAATTTCTTGAGCCCTTTCTTTATCCGCTCATATTTTTCAGGGTCCGCTATCTTGCTGATTTTTACCCTGGAATGACCGGCCTCAGACCCTGCAAGAGAGGCCTCAATCTTGCTCACTCTCTCAGCGTTAAGTACCACTACGCTTTCAAGATCAACAAGGTTATAAAGACCCGCATATCCATTGGGGATCACAACAGTTTCTATTCCAAGCGCATATGCCTTGCGCGCTATGCCTTTGATAACGGCGTTAAGCCCTCCGCAGTCGCCACCGCTTGTAATGACTCCTATTCTCTTGATCTCCATAAGATAGTCCTCCTTATAATGAATTCTCTTGGGATAATTAACAGTAAGACACGGTAATATTAACACATTATCTTTAAGGCTGCCATAGTTTTTTGTCCTCAAGAATAGTTCTGTTGAATGGCAGCGCAACATTATGTAATAATGTGTGTAAACCAATGGGTAACAGGAGGTAATAGTGCCAACCAATCTTGCCATAGATGAAAATCTTTTAAAGACAGCCCAAAAGGTGGGTGGCCATAAAACCAAGAAGAGCGCGGTCAATGAGACCTTGAAGGAATACATCGTGAGAAGAAAGCGTAGGGGCATTTTATCCATGTTTGGGAAAGTAGAAATTGAGCCGTCTTATGATTATAAGAAAGAGAGAAAGTCGGTCAGGTGAAAATTCTGCTCTACACTTCTGTTTGGTCTCTTGCCTCAGGAGACGGTCCGGCACAGTTAACGTTGAGGCTGTTGTTCTTAAGACGCTGATAGAGCAGGGAGACGATAGCTGGCTTCTTGGCATAATACTTCAGGAAATCCTTCAGGGGATAAAACAACCGAAAGATTTTCAAATGCTTAAGAAATATTTCGATTCATTCCCTATCATCAATCCGGACAGGGCGGAATATATTAAAGCGGCGGAACTAAAGAATCATCTTATTAAAAAGGGCAAGCAGGCAAGTACGGTTGATGTCCTCATTGCGTCATCCGCGATTTCGCATAACTGCCATCTTTTTACAACTGATGAAGATTTTTTGCATATAGCGGAGCATTCTAAATTAAAACTGTTTAACATCCATTAGGAGAAAAAGATGAAGTTGAGTAAAGAAGAAAAATCATTGCTTGATTCAGTTGAGAAAGGCGAGTGGAAGTCTGTGCAGGGAGTAAAGGGGAGAATTAAAAAATATCGGGAGTATGCCAAAGCTACCTTTCGTAAGGACAAGAGAGTAAATATCAGAATGTCCCAGAAGGACGTGGCTAATATCCAGAAGAAGGCAATTGAAGAAGGACTTCCATATCAGACCCTGATATCGAGTGTGCTTCATAAGTTCTTAGCTGGACGACTAATTGAGCGGAAGTCTTAAATCGGGGTATACCAACCAGTCGGTGCAAAAAAAGACATGGAATTGACAGATCTTGGCTTTAACTCATGGTTTCAGGACTTCGCAACAGAACTGCATCAACCGGAGCACCAAATTGCCCGGGTTACAGCGGTTGATCGGGGCGGCGGCCTTATTCGAAATGAAAATGGTGAGGTGCCTTCCGAGTTAGCAGGGAAGCTACGGTTCTCAACTCATGCATCAGCTGACTTGCCTTGCGTCGGGGATTGGGTATTTGTGCAATATCACAATGCCGGCGCGTTAGCGATTATACATGGGGTTTTTTCGCGCAAGACATTCCTGCGTCGTAAGTGCGCCGGTAAAACTGTGGACTTTCAGATGATTGCGGCAAACATCGACATTGCCTTCATTGTCCAATCATGTCATTACGATTTTAATCTGCGTAGATTCGAACGTTACCTTGTGATGGCCAATGAAGGTCATATTGAGCCGATCCTTGTGCTGACCAAGACGGATTTGATCACCAATGATGAGTTGGACCGGAAAGTTAAAGCAATCAGGGAATCGGGCATCACCACCAAAATTCTCACTCTCAGCAATACCACCGGGGCCGGGCTCGATGACCTTCGTCAATTCCTGGTGTCCGGAAAGACATACTGCCTGCTTGGGTCATCCGGTGTTGGTAAGACAACGATTATTAACCGCCTCATCGGTCGGAATGAATTCGAAACAAAGGCAGTCAGCGGGACCGGAGAGGGCATACACACAACTGCGCGACGCCAACTTATTCTTCTTGATAACGGTGCAATGTTTATCGACACGCCTGGAATGAGAGAGTTAGGCGTCTTGGCTTCCAGCGATGCCATTGAAGATAGTTTTAATGACATTCATACGATGGTCGCTAATTGTAAATATACCAATTGCAGCCATATCCGGGAGAAAGGCTGTTCAGTTCTTGAGGCAGTTAAAAACGGGAGCTTGAGCGAAGACCGCTATAAAAGCTATCTCAAGTTAAAAAAAGAATCCGAGTTTCATGAACTATCCTACGTGGAGAAGCGCAAGAAGGATAAGGCCTTCGGGAAATTCATCAAATCGGCAAAGGCGCAACTAAAAAAATGAACGATACCCAATAGGAGGAATCATGCAATTAACAACAACCCCAAGTATTGACGGTAAGCGCATCACCAAATACTGTGGTGTCATTGCCGGTGAGGCAATTCTCGGCGCAAATTTGTTCAAGGACCTCTTTGCCGGAATCCGCGACCTGGTTGGCGGGCGTTCCGCAACCTACGAGAAAGAGCTTCAACATGCGCGGGAAATCGCACTTCAGGAACTTCAGGAGCGCGCCCAGGCCCTGGGAGCAAATGCAGTGGTCGGCATCGACCTTGATTATGAGGTGCTCGGCCAGGGCAACGGCATGCTGATGGTCTCCGCGAGCGGGACTGCGGTATTTGTTGAGTAATGGTCCGGGATAATCGGGATTAAAGAGATAATGCAATTGTGACGAAAACATAACTGCAAATAAGTTTCCCGGCAAAACCGCAAAGGAGATAAATGGACGGCATTATTGAACAATTCAACCAAGTTCTTACCGAGGGCGTACAATTGAAAGCGTCTGATGTCCACCTCTGTGTCGGCTCCTCCTGGAAATACAGGATTAACGGAAACATAACCTCACTTGATATCAAACCGCTCGAAATGGGCGAATGCCAGACCATAGTAAGACATATCTTATTAACGTCCCCCAGCTTCTCTGAAGAGAATATTGATAAGGTCATCAACAGTCTCCAGGACCGGGACTGCTCCTATATGCTCCCCGGAGTTTCACGTTTCCGTGTAAATATCTGCAGGCAGAGAGGGTCTTTTTCAGTTGTATTGAGGGTCGTCCCCTTCTCGGTCCCGACCCCGGAATCACTGGGACTGCCGCCCGTCATCAGGGACATCGCGCTTGAAGAAAGAGGGCTTATCCTCGTAACCGGTATTACCGGCAGCGGCAAATCCACCTCACTGGCTGCGATGATCAATATCATCAACCAGATGAAACCCTGCAAGATCGTAACTATCGAAGACCCGATTGAATATCTCCATAAGGAAATCAAAGCCTCCATCATCCAGCGGGAGGTCGGCCTTGACACAGAGAGTTTCTCAATCGCCCTGCGCGCTGCACTGCGCCAGGACCCGGATGTAATACTTGTGGGCGAGATGAGAGACACAATTACTATTGAGATAGCATTAAAGGCCGCGGAAACAGGGCACCTCGTCTTGTCAACCGTTCACACAACCGACGCGCCCAAGACAATCCACAGGATAATCAGCGCGTTTGATCTGAGTGAACAGCAGGCGGTAAGACTCAGAATGGCTGACGCCCTTCGGGCCGTGATCTCGCAACGCCTCCTCCGCAGGAAAGACAACAATGGCAGGGTGGCGGCGGTAGAGATCATGCGCAATACCCTGACTATCAAGGACTGCATCGAGAACCCGGAGAAGACCGATTTTATAAAGGACTATATGAAATCCGGCAGGGACCAATACGGAATGCAGACCTTTGATCAGCATTTGATGGACCTGTTCAACCAGGATGTGATTGACCTTGAGACAGCCAAGGCCGCGGCCACGAGTGCTTCCGACTTTCAGCGCAACGTATTGTTCACGTAATATATGACCACGAAGGTAGGGCATGGCGCGCCATGCCCCTACATCTCCCTCCTGTCATCCACAAATTTGATACTTCACTCCATCATAGAGTATGATTAGTAGTCATGTTCAAGGCATTTAGCACAACAGGCATAGGCAGTTTGCCCCATACCGATCCGGTTGAGGCGTGTAATGTCATCCTGGAATCGGTAGATATCCCCTTCTGGCCCCAGCTTCCCCACAGGAGCTTTCGTGAGTCTATGGGGCCTCAGTATTCTGAAGGTTTTCCATTTGTCCGGATTGAGGGCGAAAACCTGCATGTTGAACAGGCTGAGGACGCAGCATCCGCCGCATTTTATGAGGCCATTGCAGGCAGGACTGGTTTCCCGATCTCAGCGGAGTATGCAGCGGGCCTGCATGCGTTCATCGATATACTGAAACAAAAAAATAAGCGCTTTGACGCTATAAAAGGCCACATCACCGGACCTCTGACCTTTGCCCTGTCCCTTACCGATAAACAGAAACGTCCCATTTTTTTTAACGACGAGATGAGAGAGCTTTCCCTGGAACTGCTGAAAGGCAAGGCAAGCTGGCAGATAGATATATTAAAGCCATTTGCGGAAAAGGTCTTGATCTTTGTAGATGAGCCGATCCTCACAGCACTCGGGACCTCCACATATATCGGGGTCAGTAATGAAGAGGCTTCTAGGATGTTACAGGAGATAGTCAATTATATCCATGAGTGCGGAGGTCTTGCGGGTATCCATTGCTGCGGCAAGGCTGACTGGCCTCTTGTTCTTTCTTCCGGGATTGACGTGTTTAATTTCGACGCCTTTGATTACGGGGAAACTCTTGGTATGTATCCCGAAGAGATTACGTCCTTTCTAAATAATAAAGGTCATATAGCCTGGGGTATTGTTCCCACTACGGATGCGATAAAGGATGTTGATTTCCGGCTTTTAAGAGAAAGGCTCGATAACGGCCTGACCTCTCTTGAGAAGCTCGGCATCCCAGGGAAAATGCTCAGACAGCAGGCCCTCATTACCCCTTCCTGCGGGACCGGCTCGCTGGAAGTCAAAGATGCGCTGAAGGTATTCTCACTCCTGAAGGATTTAAGAAACAGTTATGTCAAGGGTTAGGGGATTCATATCCTTTGAAGGCATAGAGGGATCAGGCAAAAGCACCCAGGTAAAACTCCTCGCTGAATATCTCCGGACCAAAGGCCATACCGTCATTGAAACCGTAGAGCCCGGCGGCACAAGGATCGGCAATAAAATAAGGTCGCTGCTCCTTGATCCCGAGAACCAAATGGACCCGCTCGCTGAGCTGCTTCTTTATTATTCCGCAAGGGCGCAACATGTGCGGGAGGTAATTTATCCGGCGGTCCTGCGAAACGCCATTGTAATAACCGACCGCTTTACCGACTCCACGGTGGCCTATCAGGGTCACGCAAGGGGAATTGATTTGTCGCTCATAGACACGTTGAATGAAATAGTGGTCCCTGACATGAGGCCCTATCTTACCTTTCTTCTTGATCTTGATGTAGAAGAAGGCCTCAGAAGAAACAAGGACGCCGGGAAGATGGACAGGTTTGAACAGGAAACAGTAGATTTTCATAACCTGGTCAGGCAGGGCTTTCATCAGATTGCCAGAGCAGAGCCTGATCGTGTAAAAGTGGTTGATTCCTCAAAAAGCAAAGAAGAAGTCTCAAAGGAAATTATAAGGACCATAGAGGAAGCATGGCGCTGAAAGATGTTATCGGACAGGACAGGCCTGTAAATATTCTGAAAGGCTGCATCGCGAAAGAGCGTGTCCCTCATGCCCTTTTATTTGCCGGTGATGACGGAATCGGCAAAAGGCTGACGGCTGTCAATTTCGCAAAGGCCCTTAACTGTCAGGGAATGACAAGGGAAGAGTCCCAGGTGACCGGCGGCTTTCTGTTTGAAGTCCCGGAACCAGAAGTTCCCTCCCCTGAACTTGAGACCCGGAATGACGCTTGTGATCAATGCCCGTCCTGTAAAAAGATAGACAGCAGAAATCATCCGGACGTCTTTATTATCGGCCCTGAAGGTGAGGGCGGACAGATCACGGTCCAGGCAATAAGGCAGCTTGAAGAGGCCCTTTCATTTAAACCGTTTGAGGGGCAGTGGAAGATAGCCATTGTCGATGAGGCGGACAGGCTCAACCAGTCAGCGGCCAACGCCTTTTTGCAGACGCTTGAAGAACCGTCCGCGCACAGCATTTTAATATTGATATCTTCAAGGCCGGACCTGCTCCTTCCCACGATACGTTCGAGGTGCCAGAGGATAAGCTTCTCGCCATTGCCTGTTGACGTTATGGGTCGTCTGCTGAAGGAAAAGTTCGGAGAGATGGACGATGAACAGGCGAGACTCGTGGGTGTGCTTTCCGGCGGGAGGCTTGGGTATGCCCTCAGTGATAATCTGATGGACCAGAGAGAACAGTGTTTCAGCATATTCAGACAGATGCTGGAAAGTCTTGAAGAAGAGCCATGGGAAGACAAAGAAACCATGGAAGGCTGGTTTGAATGGAGCCAGCTTCTGCTGCGTGACATGGCGGTTTATTCGGCTACGGGGCAGGAGGAATATCTGATGAATACGGACCATGCGGAATATATAAAGGCCGTTTCCCATGGCGCAGGGCTTAAAGATATATTAAATTTAGCGCGTGAGCTTTATAATATAAAAAGACGGCTGGCATTTAATCTAAATAAACAGCTTACATATAACTTTGTGAGTTTGCTGCTGAGAAATAATCTCGGGCAAAGCGGACGACAATAACAAATGAATATGTATTTTTAAGGACAATAAATGATGGAAAACAATAATGCAGTAGAGATACCCAAAGAGCCGGAAGCCATTAATAGTTGTACGGTAGTCGGCATCAGGTTCCGTAACTGCGGCAAGGTTTACACCTTTGACGTTGGCGACATCGACACGGTCCCAGGTTCCAAAGTGGTTGTCGACTCGGAGCTGGGACTAAGCCTCGGGCATGTCGTAACGCCGAAGCGCATCATAGAGAAAACGCGGGAGCCGCTTAAAAAAATCCTCCGGCTGGCAAATGACAGTGACTATGAGACCATGCGTAACAACCGGGAATTGGAGAATGAGGCCAGGCTGTTTTGCGCTGAAAAGGCAAAGGCCATGAACCTCCAGATGAAGATCGTGTCAACAGAGACGACCCTGGACAAAAAGAGGCTCACCTTTTATTTTACAGCCGACGGGAGGATTGATTTCAGGGAGCTGGTGAGGGACCTCGCAGCAAAGTTCAAGACCCGCATTGAGATGAGGCAAATAGGGGTGAGGGACGAAGTGAAATTGCTCGGGGGCTTCGGCTGCTGCGGCAGACAGACGTGCTGCAGCCTGTTCCTCACGTCCTTTGCGCCCATAACAATAAGGATGGCCAAAGAGCAGTCCCTGTCGATAAATCAAAGCAAGCTCTCAGGTATTTGCGGCAGGCTTATGTGCTGCCTTGGTTATGAACAAAAGGACGCTCGCCAGGAAGAAGCTGTGTCGCCGTCGCCTGATGAAGCCATCATTACTGTTATCGAAGAGCCCGCAGAAAATAATCTTCTGATTGTAGATTCAGCAGCCATTTCTGAAGGGCCGGGGGTCTTGCAGCCTGAGATGGCGACCCTGGGCGATAATGTTAATGAGGGGAAATCTAAAGACGTCCGGCCCCAGCAGCCGCATGAAAAGACTTCTGAAAGACACAGGCGTTTTAATCGGGACCGCAGGTGGAAAAAGAAGCACCAGACGGAGAAGCCCCCTGCTGAAGGCGCGCCTGCAAAGCAGCCGCAACAGGCTGCCCCCGCTGACACTGCCGGGCAGCCCGAATCAAAAGGCAAGGGGAAACCGCATAACAGGCGCAGGAAATTCTGGAAAAAGAAACAAGAATAGAAAATGGACCTGAAACCGTCGAATAAATTCTATGTCACCACCCCCATTTATTATGTGAATGATGTGCCGCACATCGGGCATGCATACACAACAATTGCCGCTGACATCCTCTCGCGATACAACAGATTACTGGGTAAAGATGTATTCTTCCTGACCGGCACGGATGAGCACGGGCAAAAGGTCGAGAAGGCGGCGCAGGAAAGAGGCAAGACCCCGAAAGAGCATGCCGACCTGCTGGTGGGCAATTTCAGGTCACTCTGGGTAAAGCTCAATATCTCCAATGACGCCTTCATCCGCACTACCGACGCTGAGCATATCAAAACAGTGCAGGGACTCATACAGCTTCTCTGGGACAATGGCGAGATAGAGAAACGCCAGTACTCAGGGTGGTACTGCACGCCCGATGAAAGGTTCTGGACGGAAAAAGACCTTGTTGACGGGAACTGCCCTGACTGCGGTCGCGCCGTCGAACAAATCCAGGAGGAGAACTATTTTTTCCTGATGTCAAAATACCAGGAGAGGCTGATTAAATATATTGATGATAATCCCTCCTATCTTTTGCCTGAGACCCGGAGGAACGAGGTACTCGGCTTTTTAAAGAACAACACACTGGGTGACCTTTGCATATCAAGGCCGAAATCAAGACTCGCATGGGGTATCCCTTTTCCCTTTGATGGAAATTTTGTGACCTATGTCTGGTTTGACGCGCTGGTGAACTATTTTTCCGCAACGCGTTATCTTGCCCCGCATGCCGAGAGGGCGGGATTAGGTGATTTCTGGTGGCCGGCGGACCACCACCTCGTAGGCAAGGACATCCTGACCACCCATGCGGTATACTGGTCCACGATGCTCATGGCCCTTAAACTTCCCTTGCCGAACAACATCTTCGCACACGGCTGGTGGACGGTTGACGGGAAGAAGATGTCAAAGTCCGTAGGCAATGTCGTAGACCCGAACAAAATGATTGAGAAGTACGGAGCGGACGCCTTCAGGTATTTTCTCTTCAGGGAAGTGACCTTCGGCCTGGACGGGGATTTCTCCGAAGATGCCCTGATCAAGCGCATCAATACAGAGCTTGCAAATGACCTTGGAAATCTGCTGAGCAGGTTTATGACTATGGCGGAGAAGTATTTCAGCGGCGCTATTGAGATACCCTCAGGGAGCACAACAGCTCTCAATCCATTTGCAAGGGAATGTATAGATGCAATGCTATCCGCAATGAATGATATTCCTCATCGCCACTGGTCAAATTTAAGATTCAATGTCATCCTCGATCACATATGGGAAATTATAAGAGCCGGTAATAATCATATCGCCCAGAAGGAACCATGGAAGCTCGCCAAAACAGATATTAAAGAACTGAAAGATGTTATGTTCAATCTCTGGAATGCGCTCAGGCTCACTGCCGTTTCGCTATATTCTTTTATGCCTGAAACGTCGGAGAAGATGTGGAAGCAGTTGGGATTAAAATCATTGGTTGTCGAGACAAAACTGAGTTTGCCGGAGGGTGACGACAAATATCCAGGCATTTATGAATGGGATTGGAAACCGGATTATGAAATTAAGGTATTAAAGGGAGAACAGTTGTTCCCGAGGATTGATTTGACAAAGGAAATTATAAAAGAAAAGGAACCTCAACCGATGACATCAGAAGATAGCCTGATAGCAATAGATGATTTTGCAAAGGTCAAATTGAAGATCGGCAAGATACTCCAGGCCGAGCGCGTGCCGAAATCAAAGAAGTTGATAAAGCTCCAGGTTGATACCGGCGAGCAAAGGCAGATCGTAGCGGGGATAGGTCATGCTTATGCCCCGGAGGAACTTGTCGGCAAACGAATCGCGGTTGTGACCAATTTACAACCTGCCAAACTTATGGGGGTTGAATCAAATGGCATGCTGTTGGCCGCCACAGACAACGAAGGCGTGTTGTCGATACTGACCCCGGAACGGGACGTGAAAGAAGGGGCTGTTATAAAATGAGCGCTAAGATCATCTCCATCAACATAAGCCCCAAAAAAGGGATGAGAAAGAAGGCCGTAGATTCCGCTGTCCTGAAGGACAACTTTGGAATAGAAAATGACGCTCACGCCTCGGATAAATGGCACAGGCAGGTAAGCCTTCTGGCCATTGAAAGCATAAAGAAAATGCAGGACAAGGGATTGAAAGTCGGTCCCGGTGACTTTGCGGAAAACATCACGACCGAGGGTGTTGATCTGCCCATACTTCCTATCGGGACAAAGATGATAATAGGTAAGGACATTGAAGTTGAAGTCAGCCAGATCGGCAAGCTGTGCCATTCCCGTTGCGCCATATTTGAGCAGGCCGGGGATTGCGTAATGCCGAGAGAAGGTATTTTTGTTAAAGTGCTTAAAGGCGGTGTAATCAAAACAGGAGACGAGATCAAGGTGGTAGGGGCGGGGTAATCGCGCCCTTACGTTGCATGCGATAAAATGATCAAAGTTGCGGTCCTTACATTAAGCGATAAAGGCTCAAAAGGCCAGCGTGAAGACACAAGCGGTCCCGCTATTGAGAAGCTTGTAAAAAAGATAGGCGCTGAAGCCGTCAGTTACGACATCCTTCCGGATGAGAAGGGCCTGATTAAAAAGAAACTCATTTCACTCTGTAAAAAAGCTGACCTCATTCTCACTACAGGCGGCACCGGAGTTTCTTCGAGAGATGTAACACCTGACGCAACGAAAGAAGTTATTCAGTACGAAATCCCCGGCATCGCCGAAGCCATGCGCGCCGCAAGCCTGAAAAAAACACCCTATGCGATGATATCGCGGGCGGTAGCAGGGGTCAGGGGTGAGACTTTGATCATCAATCTCCCAGGCAGTCCCAAAGCTGTAAAAGAGAACCTTTCCGTAGTTATCCCGGTCCTTCGGCATACTATTGAAAAGCTCCAGGGAAGCACGGCGGATTGCGCATTTCAAAAAGATAAGGACAAGAAATCAAGATGTCACAAATAGGCTACATCACAGCTTTCCTGGGAGGCCTGCTCTCATTTCTTTCCCCGTGCGTACTGCCGCTTATCCCGTCTTATGTCTCCTTCATAACAGGGATATCTTTTGATGACTTCAAGCACGGCGACAAGGCAAGGATAAGAAGGCTCACGTTAATCAATTCCTTTGCCTTTGTCTTTGGGTTCTCAACGGTATTTGTACTTCTTGGGGTATCTTCCTCTTACATCGGGAGATTATTCTCGGTCTATTACGATCACATAAGAATAATCGGCGGGATAATAATTATAGTGTTCGGACTTTATGTGATGGGGGTTTTGAAGCTTAATTTCCTGGCGTCAGACAAGAGGGTCCACCTTCATTCCAAACCCAGGGGGCATTTCGGTTCTTTTGTCGTAGGCCTGACCTTCGGGGCCGGCTGGACCCCCTGTATCGGTCCTATTCTCGGCTCAATCCTCCTCATTGCCAGCACAACCGGCTCTGCCATGCAGGGGTTTAAGCTCCTGCTTGTTTACTCCCTCGGGCTTGCCATCCCTTTTATGGCAACTTCACTTGCTATTAACTCATTTCTGAGCCATTACAGCTCGGTCCAGAAATATATGAGAATAATAATGGTCCTGAGCGGACTCCTGCTCATGGGTTTTGGAGTGATTTTGTTGACCGACAAGGTACACTTGCTGCTGAGCATTGCCCCGGATTTAGGGGTGGAGGATTTGGTCACTCATTAGGACCGGGGGAGAAACAACTCCTCACCATTACCCCCGCCCAAAATCATCATCATATCGCACAATATCATCTTCCTCAAGATAAGGCCCGATCTGGACTTCGATTAAGTGAAGCGGCACCTTGCCGGGGTTTTCAAGGCGGTGGCGTGTGGTCTTGGGCACATAGGTAGACTGGTTTTCTTCCAGGAAGATCACCTGGTCGCCGTTAACGATCTTTGCTGTGCCATGGACCACTATCCAATGTTCGCTCCTGTGGTGGTGCATCTGCATGGACAGTTTGGCGCCCGGATATACGACGATCCTTTTAATCTTTGTGTTTCCGTTTTCCTCCAGGATCGTATACGTTCCCCATGGACGATATACTTTTAAATGCGCCTTGCACTCTTTTCGTCCCTGTTTCTTAAGATCATTGACTATCGACTTGACGTTTTTGCTGTTGTGTAGGCCCGAAACGAATACGGTATCCGGTGTTTCGACTATGACTATTTCTTTAAGATCATTTGCCACGATAAGCCTGTTGTCGGCCCTTATGAAGCAGTCACGTGTCTCCTGGAGAATGACGTCTCCTTCCACTACATTATTAAAATCGCCTTTTGGCAGGAAATCATAGAGAGACTTCCAGGAGCCTATATCGCTCCATCCGAAATCGGAAGGGAGCACCACCCCCTTCTTCGTCTTCTCCATTATGGCGTAATCAATCGATATATCGGGCAGTTCACAATATTGCGCTGCTGAAATTTTGGGACCGGCGGAGACAATCTTTTGCATCTTTTTAAGCATCGCCGGCTCGTACTTCCTGAATTCACTGATCATCACCGAGGCCTTGAAGGCAAACATCCCGCTGTTCCAGAAAAAGTTCCCGGCCTTGATATACTTTGCAGCGGTCTTTTCATCGGGCTTCTCTACAAACCGTTTGACTTCAAAGGCGTCTTTGTCTGCGGGCTTGCCCCCTTCAATATATCCATAGCCCGTTTCGGGGGCGTCCGGTTTTATGCCGAAGGTCACTATATAATTCTTTTGGGCAAGAGCGACGGCTTTCTTTAAACGCTCACGAAACCGCTCCGCATCCCGGATAACATGATCGGATGGAAATACCAGCAGCACGGCGTCCTTTTCCTTTTTCAAAATATTCATCACGGCAAGCAATATGGCAGGGGCGGTGTTTCGTCCGCAGGGCTCACTGATTATCTTGCCGGCTGCCGGCACATTGATTTCATCGAGGTGTCTTGCTATCTCATAGAAATGCTCTTCACCGCATACGATTCTTACGTTGGCCGCATCAAGCTCCGGAAGCAGTCTTTTGATAGTGGCCTGGACCAGTGAATCAGCCCCGACGAAATTGACAAGCTGCTTCGGGTAAAGCTCTCTGGAAATCGGCCAAAGCCTCGAGCCTGTCCCGCCCGCAAGTAACACGGAATATACTTCTGTCCCCTGTTTCGGCATTTATAGGTCCCTCTTCATTTGGAATTATATTTAAGATTGATGCATTCTAATTCAGGTAATGGTCATGAAGGGCATAAAAATTTCGGTCTGTTATCCGGAATTCTTATGCCCTTCGTGTTTTCGTATTATAGTAATACAGAATCCGGAAGGTCAATAAACGGAATAGTAAAGCATACCCGATTGAATCATCAATCAGGGGGTTTCATCGGGACTATTACGATAAATGAAAATCCGGGGAAGAATTTCGGGTCACCCCTCAAAGTCATTCCAGCAATCGGCATTCTCTATATTCAAATCCAGTATTCTCAGCAACTGATGCTCTGACGATGTGCCGTCTTTACTCAGACTCTCCAGGAAATTCCTCGGAAATTCTATCATGCACATCTTGTCCTTTTTTATCAGTTGGAACCTGAAGATACGTGAATTAAAGAAATAGTATACCCGATATATAATAATCGTATTATCAATCGCTTTTATCTTTTCTTCAATAATGTTGAACGAAGGTACGTCTTTTTCTTCTACCACAGGGTCGTCCGGATCATCCATATTTACTCCTATTGGCCGGCACCGGCCAGCCGTTTGTTAAGGTAAGATAATTGTACAGGTATTTAATCCATTTGTCACCAAAAAAATAGCGACCAGTATTTTACCTGACCGGCGCGTCTGTTGTAAATAAACCGGGCATTATGTTACCCTTTGAAAGCCATAAATTCCCATATCTATGAGGAGATATAGCCTTGTCAGAGCAGGTTTTAGTCATTCAAAACAACCTCTTAACCAATCATATCCCAAGTAAAACAGGCTGTCTGATTACGGTACAGAAAGAGCAGATATTTGATAACATACTGGTAAATCAGGGGTTTATGCCGAGAGACGAAGCTGAATATGACCTGGAGCACAAACAGGTCATCCCATATGTAATTATTCGTAACGGGAATAATTATCTCCTTTTGAAAAGATTGACCGGCCAAACCGAGAAGAGGCTCCACAATAAGTACTCTCTCGGTATCGGCGGACATATTAATCCCGACGCCTCAATGAGCGGAGAGAATATCGTGCTCACGGGATTACATAAAGAACTCAATGAGGAAGTATCGGTTGATGACCCTGCTGACCTGAATTTTATAGGGATAATAAATGATGAAAGCAACAGCGTCAGCAAAGTGCATTTGGGACTGCTGTTTGAGCTTCAGGCAAAATCCCCTGGATACCGTGTATTGGAAACAGAGAAAATGTCCGCCCAGTGGGTGAACGAGGAGAAATTAAGGGAAGTCTACGATGGACTGGAAACCTGGTCGCAGATTGTATTTGATCAATATATCATGAAAGCTAATTATGGAACCCAGAGACCGCATAATCCTTGCCCTTGACGTGTCTGAGTATGAAGACGCCATTGAAATCGTCAGGAAGTTCAAGGGTCATATAGACACTTTCAAAATCGGCTCTGAGCTTTTTACCTCTGTCGGCCCACGGATCGTTAAAGAAATCCATTTGATGGGGAAGAAGGTGTTTCTTGACCTGAAGTTTCACGATATTCCAAATACAGTCGCCAAATCAGCTCTGGCAGCTGCAAATCTTGGTGTGTTTATGTTTAATGTACATACCCTTGGGGGCCTTGCAATGATGAAGCATACTGCTGAAACTCTCAACAGATTTTGCCTTGAACAAAATATGGACAGGCCTAGGCTTATCGGAGTGACAATACTGACCAGTATAAACCAGGAAGCGCTCCGGGATGAACTCAGTGTCCCTGTGCATATGAATACACAGGTCAAGCATCTTGCCGGACTGGCGCAGAGGGCGGGACTGGACGGGGTGGTAGCTTCTCCACAGGACGCGGAGATGATCCGGTCGCGTTTCGGCAAGGGGTTTCTGATAGTCACCCCCGGGATCAGGCCTTCATGGTCTGAAATGGATGATCAGAAGCGGGCCATGACCCCAAGAAAGGCCATCCAGCAGGGGGCCGATTATCTTGTAATCGGAAGGGCCATTACATCCCAGCCTGATCCAATCGGCGCTTTGAGAAGAATTGAAGAAGAGATAGCCGATCTTTAATTTAATCGGGAGCGGACCTCGTACCATGCCAATGAAAATTCCAAAACCCAATGCTTAATTTCTCCCCATCCAGAATTGAATTCGCAACAAGAGCGAGTAGCGGCAATATTTCCCCTGTCTACACGGAATTGCCTTTCTCATCACCGCAACGGATTTACGAGCAACTAGATGCCCCATTCAGTGTCCTCCTTGAGAGCATTAAAGGTCCGGAGAAAATCGCCAGATACTCTTTTATCGGGACAGGACCGTTTCTAGTTTTCAAGGCAAAGGACGGGAAGGTTGAAGTAAGCTGTAAAGGCAGGGAGACCGAATATTCCACACACCCTCTTAGAAAACTGAAAGACCTGATGGACCGTTACAGGAGCAATGCGCCTGAAGACCTCCCTCCATTTGCCGGAGGAGCAGCCGGGATGATCAGCTATGATTTTGTCCACTATTTTGAAAAACTGCCGAAGACCGCCATTGATGACCTTAATATCCCGGACGCGCATTTTATGATGTTTGATACCATCATTGCCTTTGACCATAAGCTCAGTAAGACATATATCCTGTCTTGTCCTGCCGCCGCTGAACTTGTCACCGGGTCCGTTTCAAATATAGATGACTGGGGTCTTTATTATGATAAGGCCTGTGAAAAAATCAGCAGTCTTCACAAAAAGATTCTATTCGGAACAGCGAAGGATAGTATAGCCGGAGGCAAACTGAACACCTCGATTGAAATCCGGCACGAGATGGGGAAAAAGAATTACATGGACATAGTCAAGCGGGCAAAGGAATACATAAAGGCAGGGGACATATTCCAGGCAAACCTTTCACAGAGGGTATCAGCGCACATAGGAGATGTGAAGCCCTGGCAGATATACAAAGTCTTAAGCGGGATTAATCCGTCCCCGTTTGCCGGATATATGAATATTGGAGATTACAGCATCGCAAGCTCATCTCCTGAGAGGCTGGTAAGGGTCACCGGCAATATCGTAGAAACAAGACCGATTGCAGGGACACGACCGAGGGGAGAGAACGCCGAGGGCGACATGCGCATGAAGACCGACCTCTTGCTGAATGAGAAAGAAAGAGCGGAACATCTCATGCTGATTGACCTTGAGCGGAACGACCTGGGCAAGATTTCGGATTACAGCACAGTAGAAGTTGATGAGCTTATGATTACGGAAGAATATTCCCATGTCATCCATATTGTTTCAAACATTAGGGGTGTTCTGGCAAAAGGCAGGGATTGCTTTGATGCCATAAAGGCCACATTCCCCGGGGGCACAATAACGGGGGTACCCAAAGTACGGTGCATGGAAATCATTGACGAGCTTGAACCGGTTGTTCGGGGGCCCTACACCGGCTCTATCGGGTATATAAGCTTCACCGGCGATATGGACCTGAACATAATCATAAGGACGTTTG
The DNA here is from genome assembly GCA_016222915.1 of Nitrospirota bacterium. GTDB lineage: Bacteria > Nitrospirota > Thermodesulfovibrionia > UBA6902 > UBA6902 > UBA6902. Next base: position 25,391 of record JACRQA010000156.1, read on the forward strand.
TGATAAAGGACAATGTCGCCTATGTACAGGCAGGCGCGGGCATAGTGGCTGATTCAGACCCGGAGAGGGAGTATTATGAGACGCTGAAAAAGGCGGAGGCACTGATAAAGACGCTGGAAGTCCTTTAAGTCAATAATGAAAATAACAACTTATCAATCTCATCAAGCAACTCCTTGAATTTCCCGCCGTGACTTTTTGACTCGGAGAATAATTCTATCCTTAATTTTTTGATCTCCGGGTCATCACATCTTTCATAGGTAATGTGTCCTTTTTGTAATGCATGGCGTTCAAGAAGCAGAAGCTTTTTGGCCTTCTCCACAAAGGGCACGAGTACATCTTTTATTTCATCAAGTTGTTTGTCTGTTATCTGTGCCCTGTGTTCTGCAATCTGCACACTAATCGCTTTCATCATTATGTATAACGTATTGTATTCAAGCCCCCGGACACCGCGCCGCCATTGAAGGAGCATGGAATTTCTCCAGAACCAGAGGAAATTCCGCTCCCCGAGAGAGATCAACTCAGCGCACATTGTGAAAAATTCCGGCACCCCGTCACATCCCCCCCTGCCCCCCTTTTCTAAAGAGGGGATGAACCGGCTGCGTCCGTGTTCTGTGCTCTGTGTTCTGTTGTCCGTCTGTTCTCCTGTCAGATATTCCCACAAATTCAATAACACATGCTGCCCGTTAATATCGTCGGGAGTATCAAAATGCACAAGGGATAAAATGACCTTCCCTTTACCATACATGCCTTCAATGACAGCCGGCTCATTTTTAAGTCTGTTGGGATTAAGGTTTATCTGATAAACTTTTTCGAGCTCTTCCCACCGGCTGTCAGACCCGACATCTCCGACATTCAAATCCGAACTGAAGGCATCCGGCAGGGCGTCGCCGTACTTTGCGAGTATCTTTATGTTGTCATCATCGATTATAAATTGCGACGGCCACCAAGCGTGAAACACGAGTTTAGAGTTCGGAGTTCGGAGTTCGGAGTTGCTCCCCCCCTTAATAAGGGGGGGCTGGGGGGGTAGTTTATCCCACATCGTATGCTTAGTAATATTCAGACATATTTTCCCGCTGAAACTCGGCACTCTTTCCTTGGTCGGTCTTCGCTTGATATTCAACAAACCGATGCCGTCTTTGCCTGTCGTCGCCAGCCCTGCGCCGCCGCAGAAACCAAGATAACTGCCGCCATCGGAGACGAAATCCCGGATGGCCGCTGCGCCGGTTTCACCGAGCGCCTTGATTTTATTGGATGCCCACCCACCCGGTACAAAAAGCATTTTATATTTATTCAGTGCCCCGGTCTTTATGTCTTCAGCTCTAATAAGATCAAAGGGAAGGCCAAGACCTGTCAGTGCCCTATATGCCATGAGGCCCCAGAGGAATGATTCGTCCCAGAGAAAGGCGACCTTATGAGTTGAGAGTTGGGAGTTAGAAGTTAAGAGTTCTGAATCTTGCATCTTCAATGTTGAATGTTAAATTTTATACTTCGTTGAATATCCCCTCGGCGTCACCATCCGGCCCTGCCATGTGAATGTGTTCGTGTTGCCGATGATGACTGTGCTCTGCATGTCTATTTCGTTATCGAGCATATTTTGCAGGTCTGTCACGGCCACTGTTTCATTCTCTCTTGAAGCGCCTGTCACAATCCCGACCGGGGTCTCAGGACTTCTATGCTTTAGAATAATGTCCCTCGCCTTTTTAATATGGTCCTGCCTGCCCTTGCTCTTTGGATTATAAATGACGATCACAAAGTCAGCGGAGGCAGCTGCTTCAAGCCGCTTCTCGATTAATTCCCATGGAGTAAGGAGGTCGCTTAAACTAATTGAAGCGAAGTCGTGCATTAGAGGCGCACCAAGTCGTGAAGCACAGGCAGAAAGCGCAGGGATGCCGGGGATGATTTCAATATCGACTTGCGGTAGGGGCACGGCGCGCCGTGCCCCTACAACCTTTTGCTGACCAAATACTATCTCAAACACCAACCCCGCCATTGCATAAATTCCCGGATCACCGCTGCAGATGACAGCGACTGTTTTCCCGTCCTGCGCAAGTTCCACTGCCTTCGCGCACCTGTCCACTTCCTGCCGCATGCCGGATGACATTACCTTTTTCTCCTTGATAAGGTCCTGTATCAGATCGAGATATGTTTTATAGCCGACTATGATATCTGCGTCTTGGATTGCCTTTTTTGCAGCGGGTGTAATATGGTCCGGACTGCCGGGCCCTATCCCTACAACGTTAATTTTGCCTTTGCGATTGCTAATGTTACATTCCCCCTTTTTACTTTTGGAATAATTACATCGACCCTGTCAGACACCTGTCTCGCCGCCAATACAGCGGCAGGCTCGGATACCGCAACTGCACCGGTTGCGGCTTTGACCAGTTTCGATCCTTTAATGCCCATCTCAGTAGCCACTGTATTCAGTGTGTCTCCCGGGAAAAAGCTGAGCGGAAGTCTATTGTATTCAGCGAACTCAAGCAATCCCTTTTCATCATTCTTCAGATCGATGGAGGCAATGCCTGTTATGGAATGAGCGGACAGCCTGCTTTTTTTCAGAAGCGATGTGAATTCATTTTGGATTTCTTTTTTTGTTGTGCCTCTGTTGCAGCCTATACCCGCGAAAAGGTTCCGGGGTCTCAGGTAAAGGGCCTTCCTTTTGTATAGTTCTTCAGAAATTATTATTTCAGCTTTATCCGATGATTCAACGATGTTAAATTCGTCCGGCGCTTCCGGCAGGAAGATGGAATTGCCTGTATACACCTTTACGCTCTTACCGTTTACAATCTTCGCGCTCAGCTGCTTAAGCCTCTCACAATCCTCCACATAAAGGCCTCTCTCATTTGCCCATATATCCAGCGCTATCTTGCTCTGCACGTCCGAAGCAGTTGTGATCACTGCCTGAGCGCCAAGGAAGTTCGCTATCTCTCCAGCCAGTTTGTTTGCCCCGCCAAGATGACCGCTCAGGAGACTGATGGCATACCGCCCCTTTTCATCAAGGACAATAACCGCAGGATCAGTCTTTTTATCTTTCAGTAGCGGGGCTATTGTTCTGATGACAATACCCGTTGCCATGATAAAGATGAGGTTCTTGCACTCATGCCATTGTAGGGGCACGGCGCGCCGTGCCCCTACGGACGTAAATTTGACAATCCGAGCGTCAGGGTAAAGTCCTTTCAGTTTCTGGGCTAACTTTAAGCCGTTGTCCGTAATAAAAAAGATACTGGTAGGGGCAATCGTTTTTCTGACCCCTGACCCCTGATCCCTGACCCCTTTTTTATTTCCTGTACTCATGTTTAAAGTCCTTATGATAAAGCTTCGATTCTCTCCCCAGCTTTTCTTCAGATGCCCTCAATGCTTCGCCAACATAAATCAATGCGGTCTTTTTGATCCCGGCTTCTTTGACTTTCTCTGCAATGTCCCTTAAAGTTCCACGTACGAGCCGTTCTTCCGGCCATGATACCCTTTCAATTACAACAACAGGGGTATCTTCAGGATAACCTTCAAGCAGTTCATCTCTGACTTTTTCAATCATGCCCGCGCTTAGAAATATCACCATCGACGCCCCGTGCTTTGCCAGAGCGGAGAGTTTCTCTTTTTCCGGCACGGGAGTTCTTCCCTCAATGCGTGTAAAGATCACAGTCTGGCTGATTTCAGGGATAGTCAGCTCCTGCCCTAAAAGCGCCGCGCCTGCCATAGCAGATGACACGCCGGGAACAACTTCGTAAGGGATATCAAGTTCACGGAGCCTTTCTATCTGCTCTGAGATCGCGCTGTAAAAGGACGGGTCGCCGGTGTGGAGCCTTACAATAAGCTTCCCCTGATTTTTCTGAATCACATTTATTATCTCATCCAGCGTCATGCCCGCAGAGTCATGTATTTCTGCTCTGATTCCATCCAGAAGGGCAGGGTTCACCAGGCTCCCTGCGTAAATCACGACATCCGCCGTGTCAAGCAGCTTCCTGCCCCTGACGGTAATCAGCTCAGGATCACCAGCGCCTGCGCCTACAAAGTATATTTTATTTTTCTTCGTCACTGTTTAACCTCTGGGATATGTATTCCCTCAAGACCTGCGCTGCAGCCAGAATATCTTCAGTCTGAGGAAGCTTGTTAATAATACTATTCACATAATTTCGTTCCTGTAAAAGTCTGACAGACTCTTTGAAATGCATATCATATACCCATGACAACTTCATCAATTTGAAATCATTCACACTTCTGATATTTGAATACGAAGCAACATGCTTATTGATTATGCATGAAATCATGACCTTTGAATATTCAGGGACATCAGGCATCCTGAAAGCGGTAGCGGACGCCCTCTTTTCAACAGGGCTTTCATAATACTCGATGAAGACACGGAAGATGTCCACCTTGTCCGCGTCACGGATGAGCTTCAGAAACAAAACCACCTCGCTGTCCAGCACAGTCGGTATTGCAAATGCATTGTGAAACTTCACGGCCTGAATTATCAATTGCTGTTCATCAACGGGAAGCCGTTGCAGGACCTTCTCCTCAACCAGTATCCTTGATCCGAGCAGTCCGTGATTAAGAGAAATAGAGTCCCTGAATGTTTTGTATTTCGTATATTGCCGGAACCTCCCGACATCATGGAAAAGGGCCACAGCTTCAGCCAGTCTCACCTGGTTGCCGTCAAGTGACGAGCCCTCGGCAATTTTGACGATATTCCTGCATACATTATCAGTATGCTCCACCTTCAGTAGTATGTTCTTCTGGTCTTCGTTATCAGGGGAATAATAAGACCGGGTGTAATCCGCAAACCAGCTTTTAAAATATATCAGGTCATCCTGTGTCATTTTCTCACGATCACCATTGAAAAGTAATTTAATCCTTCCTGTTTTATCTTCGTGATGTCCCGGTATATTATTTCATCCTCCATGCCGGCCCTTGAAACGCAGACAGCCCTGCCTATGAGGCCCATTTCACGAAGCAGCTTTGTTATTTCATCGAGCACCTTGTTCACCTTCATGAGCACCACGGTATCGAACATCTCCAGGGTCGCCTTCAGGTTGTCCAGGTAATTTGCCGGGAGAATAGCGATCCTCTCATTCCCAAGCCCCAGGGAAATATTCGCCCTCGCAGCTGATGCATTTATGGAAGATACGCCGGGAATTATCTGAATGCTCAGGTCAGGCTGGAGTTCAATGAGTTTATCGTATAGATAAAAAAACGTGCTGTAGATCGTGGGATCGCCGAGCGTTAGAAAAGCGATATCATTTCCTTTCCTGAGCCTGCTCAAGATTGTTTCAGATATTTGATGCCATTTATCATCAAGATTCAAATCTGGATTATCTAATCCTTGACCCTTGCCCCTTGACCCTTGCCCCATAGTTTTTTTCATAGGAAAATGCGCCTCAATAATCTCCTTCCCCTCAAGACTCACCGCCCTTTCAACAATCGACAGGGCAAGGCTGCTGCCTTCCTCCCGGCCTTTCGGGACGCAGAGCACAGGGGATTCCTTAATTATCCTCACAGCCTTCAGGGTCAAAAGTTCCGGGTCACCGGGGCCTATGCCGATTACGCTTAGTCTGCCTGTCATTACACTTTCTCTCCGATGACGATGAATATCGGGTTCAATGCGCTCATATGCATTTTCCCGCCGATTGCTTTTGATCTTGAAACTGAGATCTCCGAAACATCGACCTTGAATCCATTTCTCTCAAGAGACTGCACCGCTTCATGCAATGTCTCGATTGTCGCTGCGTTTATAACTGCAATTCCCGAAGGCATCCGCTCATTGATATAATCCACAATATCATTTAACCTGCCGCTGCTGCCGCCGATGAATACCCTGTCCGGCGCAGGCAGTTGCAGGAGTGACTCAGGGGCATGGCCGCCGACAATTTCGATATTGACCGCTTCATACCTGTTTTTATTCTCCCTGATATTGACAACCTGTTCTTCATCTTTTTCAATTGCGTATATTTTTAAATCCGGACGCAGGAGAGAAGCTTCAACTGACACAGAACCTGAACCTGCTCCGATGTCCCAGAGCATGCCTGTCTTTGGTAATCTCAATTTATGAAGTGCCACAGCCCGGACTTCGTCTTTAGTGATCAAACCTCTTGAATGCCGGATCTCGTCTTCTTTGAGACCGAAGACGGGGGTTGGGGGTTGGGGGTTGGGGGTTAGTAGGGGCATGGCGCGCCACGCCCCTACGGGTGCATTCTTAATGATCACCACATTAGGATGCTCGAATGATTTAATTGAAATCTCTTGAGGCGTCCCTTCCGTGACTTTTTCGTCGTCATAACCAAGCTTTTCGCAGACGTACATCCGCAATGAATTCTGGGGCGAGATGACCTCGCCCCTACAAATTACGTTCGCAATCGCTTCAGGACTGTTGACCTTATCAGTCAATATCGCAATCTTGCTGTGTCTATTGAGAAGCCTCGGCACGTCCGCAAGCTCATACTCAAGCTTTCTCCTCTTTTCGGGATCAGGGCCTCCGTGCAGGCTTATCAGAAGTGCATTATTGGACGTCTCTTTTATCCTGGAGAAGGCTACCTGGATACTTGAAAGGTCCGGGTACACTTCTGCCGCGTCTTTTCCCAGTCTCTCTATCACCAGCCTGCCTCTGCCGAAGAACATCGTATCACCTGCAGCCAGGAGCGCTATCTTCTTTGTCTGATAATTGTCTGCGATATAATCGAGCATTTCATAGACGTTGCCGTGGGTAATGATCCTATCCTTCACTTCACCATATTCCGCGTAATTCTCAAAGACACCGAGAAGGCGGTCATTAACAAGGACAACGTCTGAATTCAGAAGCGCCCTTTCTGCCTTCGTGTCGAGAGGCCTGAAGCCAATTCCTATTATCCGGACCTTATTCACTTGATGCAATTATCTCCCCTTCATATGATACAAGATATGCGGTAACGGGAATCCGTCCCGCTATTGCTTCAGCATAATTTTTCGCGGCATTGCAAACTGCTGCAAAGGGGTTGGGGGTCAGGGGTTGGGTGTTAGCGTTGATTAAATCAAATATCTCTCTTGCAGTATTAAACTCATAACCCTTAACTCCTAACTCTAAACTCAGATTATGCAAAAAATCTCTCGCCTTCTTAATATCTATCGCCCCGAACTTCACATGCGTCTGCGGAGTTGCCATGGCTATTTTAACCATCTTGGCCCACTGGGCGCAAAGGTGGATTTTCTTGAAGCCGTGCTTCACGGCCTCTTTCAATGAATATTCAAGATAATCTCCCATAAGGACGTAAACTTCTTCGGGCAATTTATATTTCTTCATGTGCGCTTTTTCTGACGAACGCCCTGCAGAGATAACTATCTCTTTATGCCCCATCGCCTTTGCAACGTCCATGGATGATGAAATGGTCGCTGTCCACGCCTCTGTTGAAACAGGTTTGACAATGCCTGTGGTGCCGAGGATTGAAATGCCGCCGACGATGCCGAGACGGTAGTTCAACGTCTTCTTAGCAAGCTCTTCACCGTTTGGGACGGAGATGGTGATTTCAAGAAGGGGCAAGGATTTAAGATTTGCAATCGATTCATTCTTGTTTGACCCTTGACCCCTGACCCCTGACCCCGCTGTAATAGCTTCCATCACCGCCTCTTT
>JACRQA010000022.1 GCA_016222915.1 Nitrospirota bacterium
AAGTCCTTTGACGGCAGAGGCAACTATGCCTTTGGAGTAAAAGAGCAGATTATATTCCCGGAAATTAATTATGATAAGGTAGCCAGTATTCACGGGATGGACATAGTTATTGTCACGTCGGCAAAAACAAACGAAGAAGGCCGTGCCCTGCTTAAATATTTAGGGATGCCTTTCAGGAGCTAATAATGCAGAGTCGTTTATTTAAAAGGAATATTTAATGGCAAAGAAGAGTCTTATAGCAAAACAAAAAAGAACTCCAAAGTTTACGGTCAGAGAGTACCACCGGTGTAGTCTGTGCGGAAGGTCGAGGGCCTATTTACGTAAATTCGGGATATGCAGGATATGTTTCAGGACCCTTGCCCTGAAAGGCCAGATCCCTGGCGTGACAAAATCTAGCTGGTAGAGGTAAAGCGATTATGATGACAGATCCAATTGCAGATATGCTTACAAGAATCAGGAACGCCAACATGGCCAAGCTTGAGAAAGTAGATGTGCCTGCATCCAAACTTAAAATTGAATTGACCAAGATCCTTAAAGAAAAAGGATTTATTAAGAGCTTCAAGGTCGTCAGGGACCGGAAGCAGGGTATCATCAGGATTTCTCTGAAGTATTTAGAAGGACAGGAGACTGCAATAACCGGTATCAAGAGGGTAAGCAAGCCCGGCAGAAGGATATATGTCGATAAAGCAGAGATACCCAGGGTCATGGGGGGGTATGGGGTAGCCATACTCACAACGTCCAAGGGGATAAAAACAGATGATCTTTGCCGCAGGGAAGGTATTGGCGGCGAGATACTGTGTAATATATGGTAAAAAACCGTCCGACGGATTGAACAGTTTGAACGGATAAGCAGTTAATTTTAGGAGATACGATGTCAAGAGTTGGTAAGAGTCCGATAAACATGCCTAAGGGTGTCGATGTAAAACTACAGGACAGCCTGATTACAGTTAAGGGTCCCAAGGGGGAACTCAAGTGGAACCACCCTGAAGGAATGAAAGTGTCCGTAAAGGACAACAGCGTGCTTGTAGAAAGACAGGCTGATACGCAACTGCTCAGATCGCTGCATGGCACCACAAGGAGTATCATCGCAAATATGGTCGCCGGGACAAGCGCAGGATATGAAAGAGTGCTTGAAATAACCGGCGTAGGATACAGGGCGCAGGTTCAGGGAGAGAAGATAAATTTTACATTGGGATATTCTCATCCTATAGAATTTCAGCTTCCGCCGGGAATTAGTGCGGAGGTCGATAAGAAACAGACCATACTGACTCTTCGCGGGATAGACAAACATTTGATAGGTCAGGTTTCAGCGAATATACGTTCCTTGAGGACGCCTAATATTTATAAAGGTAAGGGCATTAGATATGCCGGTGAAGTGATCAAACTGAAAGTCGGAAAGACCGGCAAAAAGTAAATAAATTTGTAAGAATTAATTTATTAGGAGTTTATCTTGAGCTTAAGTAAAGAAGAAGCACGCAAGGCAAGACATAACAGAGTAAGAAAGAAGGTCACCGGCACGCCTGAAAGGCCGAGGATGAATGTATTCAGAAGTGTGAATCACATTTATGTTCAGTTAATAGATGATTATTCCAGCAAAACCCTCGCTGCCGCATCAAGCGCAGATAAGGAACTTAAAGGGAAGATCAAGACAGGCGGAAACATAGAGGCAGCAAAGACCGTTGGACTATTGATGGCCAGACGCGCCGTAGACAAAGGTATCAAGAAGATTGTATTTGACAGAGGCGGGTATCTTTATCACGGCAGGATCAAGGCTCTGGCAGAGGCAGCAAGAGAAGGGGGCCTGGAGTTTTAAATTCCAGATCCAAATTCTAAATCACGAATTAATATGGAGGAAAAGTGGGCAGGATTGACCCGGAGAGTTTAAGCTCGATAAAAGATAAAGTCATATATATTAATAGAGTTGCCAAGGTCGTTAAAGGCGGAAGACGATTCTCTTTCAGCGCTCTGGTGGTTGTCGGTGATGAAGGCGGCCATATCGGTTTCGGAAAAGGTAAAGCCGTTGAAGTGCCGGAGGCCATAAGAAAGGCAGTTGAGCAGGCAAAAAGATCGCTGGTAAAGGTCCCTATCAAGAACGGGACAATCCCTCATCAGATAAACGGCGTTTATGGAGCGGGAAGGGTCGTCATGCTCCCTGCAAAACCCGGTACAGGTCTAATAGCGGGCGGACCGGTGAGGGCAATCATGGAAGTTGCCGGTATACGTAATATTGTTGCAAAATCGCTCGGAAGCCGGAACCCGTTTAACACGGTCAGGGCCACGATTGACGGGCTGATGAAATTAAAGGATGAGGAAAGCGTTTCAAGAAGAACGGGTAAAACTGAAGAGGAAAAAAAAGGGTCCAGCAATGAAAACGCTTAAGATAACATTGGTACGAAGTGTAATAGGAACACCGGAGAAGCACAGAAGAATTATCAGGTCTCTGGGATTGAGAAAAATAAGACAGAGTGTTTTACATAAAGACACCCCTACTATAAGAGGTCAGATTCATAAGACTTCTCACTTGATAGAAGTAAAAGAGGAAGCGGAGGGATAGATGAAATTATCAGATCTTGCACCGGCTCCGGGAAGCAGAAAGAGGAAAAAGAGAGTCGGCAGAGGCCCCGGATCGGGCCACGGTAAGACTTCTTGCAGGGGGCATAAAGGCCAAAAGGCGAGGACCGGCGGTGGCACCAAGCCGGGGTTTGAAGGCGGGCAAATGCCGCTGCAGCGCAGGCTTCCCAAGCGGGGATTTACGAGTATTTTTCAGAAGCAATATGCAGTTGTAAATCTTGCTGCTCTCGATAAACTTTCCGAGACGGCTATAACACCGGAGTTCCTCATAAAGGAAGGTTTAGTAAAAAATGTCCGGGATGGTATTAAAATCCTGGGGAGCGGAGAAATCAATAGACCGATTTCTGTAAGTGCGCATGCATTCAGTAGTTCGGCTAAGGACAAGATAATCAAAGCACAGGGTAAAGTAGAAGTCATTTAACATAAAAATGAAATAACGAACGTAATAAAAACACACCAGAGTTTTCATTATTGAATTTATGTCATCGTGAGTATTATCAATAGTTTCCAGAATGTCTTCCGAATAGCAGAGCTGAAAAGCAGGATACTTTTCACTCTCGGCCTGCTGGCTATTTACAGAATTGGCGCACATATACCCACCCCTGGTATTAACGGAGAAGAATTAAGTAAGTTTCTCATGGAAAAGGGCGGCGCGCTCATGGGATTCTTTGATATGTTTTCCGGAGGCGCCTTGTCAAGGGCAACCATCTTTGCTCTTGGAATAATGCCTTATATCAGCGCCTCAATTATACTGCAGCTTTTGACCGTTGTCATCCCGACATTGGGACGACTCGCCAAAGAGGGGGAAGCAGGGCGGAAAAAGATTACCCAATTTACGCGTTACGGCACAGTAGTGATAAGCATAATACAATCACTTGGTATAGCGGTTGGAATTGAAAGCATGGGTCAGGGGGCCTTTGTTCAAAATCCCGGCTGGGCATTCAGATTGTTGTCGATGATTACCATGACATCAGGGACTGCCTTTCTCATGTGGCTGGGAGAACAGATTACAGAGCGAGGGATTGGCAATGGGATTTCTCTCATCATATTTGCCGGAATAGTGGCGGGATTTCCAAATGCATTAATTAGTTCCGTATCCCTGATCAGGGCCGGAGAGCTTCACCTGATATTGATGCTGCTGGTGATTGTGATGATGATAGCTGTTATTGCGACCATTGTTTTTGTAGAGAGGGGCCAGCGAAAGATTCCTGTACAGTATGCAAAAAGAGTAGTGGGGAAAAAGGTATACGGCGGCCAGAGCACTCATCTGCCGCTAAAAGTAAATACCGCTGGTGTCATACCTCCCATATTCGCTTCCTCCATTATTATGTTCCCTGCAACAATCGCCGGTTTCATAGCGATACCATGGGTCCAGTCATTGGCGAGACAGCTATCTCCGGGGACAGTGGTTTATACGATGCTTTATGTCGGAATGATTTTCTTTTTCTGCTATTTTTATACATCCATTACATTTAACCCGGTCGATATTGCAGAGAACCTCAAAAAATACGGGGGGTTTGTTCCGGGGGTGAGGCCCGGACAAAAGACGGCTGATTTCCTTTATCACGTCCTTGCGAGAATTACATTCGGAGGCGCTGTTTATCTTGCTTCTGTCTGTATACTTCCGGATATACTGAGGGGCTATTTCAATGTCCCGTTTTATTTTGGAGGGACGTCCATATTGATTGTAGTCGGCGTCGCCCTTGATACCGTTTCACAGATGGAATCTCATCTTGTTACACGCTCATATGACGGCTTTCTTAAAAAAGGAAGAATCAGGGGCAGGAAAAGCTGATAATAGAAAATAATTAATTAAGTTTCCAAGATCTCTATAATTTGATCGTTGATAGTTCTTAAATCAGAAGATGAAATAAAAAAAATGGCAGAATCGTGCCGGATAGTTGCCGAGGTATTGGAAGGAATAAAAAAAAATATTACCGTTGGTGTGACGACAAAAGAGATTGATGCATATGCAGAATCATTTATAATCAGCAGCGGAGCACAGCCGGCATTTAAGGGATACAGAGGATATCCGGCAAGCGTATGCACATCAATAAACGAACAGGTAGTCCATGGTATCCCGTCCTCACGGAAATTGAAGGACGGGGATATTGTAAGTCTCGATATAGGTGTTTTATATAAAGGATTCTATGGAGATGCAGCAGTGACTCTGCCCGTAGGGTCAGTCAGCAGCCAAGCCCGTAAGTTGATGTCGGTTACAGAAAAGTCACTGGCAGCCGGGATGGAAAAGGCTGTAGCAGGCAACAGGCTGTCTGATATTTCATCCGCAATTCAGGGATGCGTTGAATCGGAAGGCTTTTCGATAGTGAGAAATTTTGTGGGTCATGGGATCGGCAGGGAACTCCATGAAGAACCGCAGGTCCCTAATTTCGGGAAACCCGGCGAAGGTCCGGAATTAAGGCCGGGGATGACTCTGGCTATCGAACCGATGGTAAACATGGGTGGATGGGAAGTAATAATTTTGAATGACGGCTGGACAGCTGTAACAAAAGACAGGAGTTTATCTGCTCATTTTGAGCATACTGTCGCTATTACAAAAAATGGACTTACTATATTGACTAAATTATAAGGAATAATTATAATTACAAGTTCTATTATGGCAAAAGAAGAGGCTATTGAAGTCCAGGGAACTATACTTGAAAATTTACCCAATGCAATGTTCAGAGTTGAACTTGAAAACGGGCAAAAGATCCTGGCGTACGTTTCAGGCAAGATGCGCATGCACTTTATAAAAATTTTACCCGGGGACAAGGTCACTATTGAACTTTCACCCTATGACCTTACCAAGGGAAGAATTACTTATAGATTTAAATAGAAAAATAATGAAGGCGTAAAGGGAATTTGATGATGAAGATAATACTCTTCGCCTTAATCTCAACAACGGAGATGTAAATGAAAGTACGGTCATCAGTAAAACCTATTTGTGCAAAATGTAAAGTAATTAAGCGAGAAGGGGTAGTAAGGGTCATATGCAGCAACCCCAAGCACAAACAAAGACAGGGATAAGAGAGGAAACATAAAGTGAGAATTGCAGGGATTGATTTACCAAGGAATGAACGGGTAGAGATAAGTTTAACAAGGATATTCGGCATCGGCAGGACGATCTCCAAAAAGATATTACAGGAAACAGGGATCGATCCAAACAAGAAGTCCAGAGACCTGACCGATGAAGACGGCGTAAAGCTCAGGACAGTTATAGACAGGGACTTGAAAGTGGAAGGGGATTTACGACGTGAAATCTCCATGAATATAAAAAGACTTCAGGATATCGGCAGCTACAGAGGACTCAGGCACAGGTCGAGATTGCCTTCCAGGGGGCAGAGAACAAAGACAAACGCACGCACCCGAAAGGGCCCCCGTAAAGCTATCGGTAGCATGAAAAAGAAGGGATAGATAATTAATGGCACAGAAGAAAAGAAAAGGCGGGAAAAAAGAGAAAAAGGTAGTACATTCAGGAGAGGCATATATCCAGGCTACATTTAATAATACAATAATTACTATAGCCGACCAAAATGGTAATGTAGTTACTTGGTCCTCTGCAGGAGCACAGGGATTCAAAGGATCGAGAAAGGGTACACCGTATGCAGCCCAGATAGCGGCGGATGTCGTCGCGAAAAAAGCGATGGGATTTGGTATGCGGCAGCTTGACGTGTATGTGAAAGGTCCAGGCGCCGGCAGGGAATCGGCCATCAGGGCGCTTCAGGCAGCAGGCCTTGAGATAAATCTCATTAAAGACGTGACGCCTGTTCCCCATAATGGCACGAAACCCCCGAAAAGGAGAAGAGTATAGTGGCAAGATACAGAGACGCATTATGCAGGTTATGCAGAAGAGAAAGCGAGAAACTGTTTCTTAAAGGAGACAGGTGCTATACAGATAAATGCGGAGTTGAAAGACGAAAATATCCGCCCGGGCAGCATGGGCAAAGAAGACGGAAACTGTCGGATTATGCTCTGCAGCTGCGGGAGAAGCAGAAGGCAAAAGAGATATACGGCGTTCTCGAGGACCAGTTTAAGAGATATTTTTACATGGCAAATAAGAAGAAAGGTATTACAGGAAGCTACCTTTTACAATTATTGGAGTGCAGGCTTGATAATGTAGTATATCGTCTTGGGTTTGCCTCAAACCGCAGGCAGGCAAGGCAGCTCGTATTGCACGGGCATGTAACTGTAAACGGCAAGAGGTTCAACATCCCTTCCGGTTTGATCCGTCCGGGCGATCTTATAGGCCTTAATGATGTGAGCAAAAAAATTGTCGTTATAGAGGAGAACATTTCCAAGATGGAACACCGGGGTTTGCCCGCTTGGCTGGAAATGGACATTAATGAGCTCAAAGGTAAAATCCTTCATTATCCGTCGAGAGATGAGATTGATTTGCCTGTTCAGGAGCAGTTGATAGTAGAATTGTATTCAAAATAATATAAATTATTTCTCAGACTGAAAAGGGATTACACGGGAACAAAAGTATCTGTGTAATCATTATACAAGGAGGCTTAATGGATCTTAGGAAGAAAGGCTTTCAATTACCTGAAAATATCAGTTTCGATTCTGAAAGCCTGACAAATACATATGGTAAGCTTTATGCTGAGGCTTATGAAAGAGGTTACGGGACCACGATAGGTAATGCATTAAGAAGGGTCTTGCTTTCATCTATTGAAGGTGCAGCGGTTACCTCGATCAGGGTCCCGGGCGTGTTACATGAGTTCTCCACTGTCCCCGGGGTAAAAGAAGATGTAGTGGATATTATTCTTAATGTTAAACAGCTCAGGTTTAAGCTGCATTCTGATGAACCGAAGGTCGTATCAATCAATGTGAAGGGCCCGGCTACTGTTACGGGGAAGGATATTATCGGAGACCAGGTCGAGGTCCTGACCCCTGACCAGCATATTTTGACACTTGGTAAGGATGCTGATTTTTCCATGGAGCTGAATGTGGCAAAAGGTAAGGGGTATCTGCCTGCGGATTTGAATAAAATGGAAGATCAAACTGTCGATACTATCGCAATAGATGCGATATTCACTCCTATCAGGAAGGTGAATTTCTGGGTGGAAGGCGCCAGGGTAGGGCGTTCCACAGACTATGACAAACTGATTTTGGAAATCAGTACAGACGGGAGCATAACCCCTAAAGAGGCGGTAGCGCAGGCCGCGAATATTCTTAAGGAGCATTTATCTCTTTTTTCCCTTGATGGAGAGCCTGTAAAAGAAGAAGCGCCGGTCTCTGTCGACAAAGTTGAGCAAACTGCGGGGTTCAGCGATGATTTTTACGATGATGAACCCGGCGCGGTGAATGAAAACCTCCTTAAGAGCGTAGAAGAGCTTGAGCTGTCCGTACGTTCATATAACTGCCTGAAAAACGCCAACATCCGTACGCTTGCCGAGCTTGTGCAGAAGACTGAGCAGGAAATGCTGAGGACCAAGAATTTTGGGCGGAAGTCTTTAAATGAGATAAAAGAGCTTATCATCTCAATGGGGTTGCATTTCAATATGCGGGTAGACACTGAAGAATTAGAAAAATTAGCTGCAAGCAAGAGGTCTCAAAATGCGACATAAAGTAGCTGGAAAAGGATTCGGTAGAAATACAAATCAAAGAAGAGCGCTGTTAAGAAATCTGGTTTCATCATTATTTGAACACCTGAAAATAGAGACGACAGTGGTCAAGGCAAAAGAGGCGAAAAAGATAGCGGAGAGAGTAATTACCCTCAGCAGGAAAGGGGACGTGCATTCAAGAAGGCTTGCACTTGCTCGTATTCCAAACAAGGATGTAATTACCAAGCTGTTTACTGAAATAGCTCCGAAAATTGAAAGGAGCAGCGGATATCTGCGTGTGATTAAATCGAGGTTCCGTCCCGGCGATAACTCCGATATGGCGATCCTTGAGTTCGTTGATTATGATTTGATCAAGGGCGAATCAGGGATAAAGAAAGAAAAGAAAAAGGTCAAGGAAGAGAAGAAGGAAAAGTAAGGGCCGGTAACACAATAAACTGAAAGGCGTTTCGCTTCATCAGGCGGAACGCCTTTTTTATGGTCAAAGATCGTCAGCTTATCAGTGGATTAAAAGCAAGAGTTAAATTCGCTCAGTTGGTGCGGGAAATTACACGCAATTAATAAGTAGTGATTGACATATTACATTTAATAGAGAGATGGATGCCCTGATAATTTAGTTAAATCGGGGAGTTAAAACTACCCCAATAAATCTGCCTGTACTGGCAAGGCAATTGCTTCCATTAAACGCAGTCCTTACTTTTTCACCATAGAAAATAGATAAATATTCATTGAGGGGCAATATTTATTTGTTTCGCATCTTGATGTTCATAACAGTTGTGTTTTGCTGCGTGCCTTACGGCGTATTTGCCAAGGTAGCCGGCGTGTGTTCGAATTGCCATATCATGCACAACAGCCAGAACGGCGCTGCCGTGGATCCTGATGGCGCCAATGAGCGTTTAACAACTGATAGCTGCGTCGGTTGTCATAGTGATACATCATCAAATACAATCAGGTCAAATTCTATTCCTATTGTATTCAACAGTTCTCAACCATCCTCTCCCCTAGCAGGAGGCAATTTCTACTGGATGGTCAACCAGTCCGATCACAGGTTCGGGCACAATGTTCAATCCATTGCCGGCGCAGACAGCAACATAACATACGTGCCTGGCAGGCATATAGGCAGCGATTATACGCTTACGATTTCAGATTGTTTCAACTGCCACAGCGTCGGCTTTTCCCCGGGTTATCCCGGCATACCTTTTACAATCCAAAGAAGCGGGAATGTAATGATCTGTCAGGATTGCCATACTCAGGTTATGCACCATGCTGATGATTCAGAGACAGTAGTGGACGAGACAGGTGGCTGGTACAGATTTCTATACGGGGTAAAAGGCATTGAGGACCCTGACTGGCAGAAGACGGTAAGCGAGTCTGACCATAATGAATATCAGGGGGAGCCGTCAGCATATGGAAATTCCATCAGTGACGCGGGTTGCGGATGTCACGGAGATTTCCATGCTCTAAAAGACCCCGGTGGTGTTGGTACCGCTTCCCCATGGCTGAAACACCCTGTTGACGTAGCGCTGCCGTCAGAAGGCGAGTATGCCTCGTATACGGCGTACAATACGGAGACCCCGGTGGCCAGGCCGGATTTGTCCGGGTATGCGGGCCCAAGCTCTGTTGTCACGCCTGGCACTGACCAGGTTATGTGCATTTCATGTCATAGACCACACGGCTCTGACCGGCCTGACATGCTCAGGTGGGACTATAATACTATTATCGCTGGGGGAGGCGCCAATAACTCCGGCTGCTTTGTTTGCCATTCGACAAAAGACGACGGCTTGTAAGCTGGCCTTCATGTTGTGTAATTCCCTCAAATCATAAACTTGTTTGCCATGACTTATAAATAATACCGCTGAAGGTTTACAATCTATGCCGCATTCGATTAGACTTGTTCAAAGGTCCGTCAATATGATGAGACAAATGCTCAAAGAAAAGGACTGACAGGATGAAGGTCGAGCTTTTTGTGCTTTGCGATGCTGCTACGGATTATCAGGGCAAGTTGAACCTGCTTGGAACATTTGACTCAATCTGGTCCAAACAAATGCCGTCGGCTCATCCATTGTGCGCAGTTGCCCTCAGGCTGCGCTTCATGAAGATAGAAGAAGGTGAGCATAAGGTCAAAATCAGCATCGTTGACGGAGACGGTAAGGCTGTTGTCCGGCCGGTTGAGGCCGGTGTTAATATTCAGTTTAAAAACTCGCCGCTGACTTCAATGGCAGCGAATATGATATTGAACTTGCAGGGGCTGAACTTCCAGGCCTATGGAGAATATTCAATAGACCTGGCTGTTGATGGAAGGCATGAATCGTCTCTTCCTCTGTATGTCAATAAAATTCCCCAGCAGTCAATCAATTAATAACAGTGCCTGTTCTTGAAGCCGAAGAAATTACTTTACAAATCCATTGTTTTTGATTAGACTTTTCCAGTCATATTCAATCGGGCGCCGGCTTTGCCGCCTGGTTAATGAGAAGGGATTCTCTGTAATTAATATTTGGAGGCCAGTGATATGAAAAATATCGTTTCGCGGTTTGCGCTGCTTTTTATTTTGACTTCTGCCGTATCTGTGTTTTTGCCGGGCTGCCAGACTGTACAAAACGCCTATGACAGTACGAGGGAAGCGTTTGGTGTTCAGAAAAGAGACATGATGATCAGCGAGGTCAAAGACGCCCGCGATGCTCTGGAGGAAGTCAAGGTACAGTTCCAATCGGCAATGGATAAATTCAAGACAGTCTTAAACAGTAAAGAGGGGATGCTTGAGGACAAGTATAAGACCCTAAAATCCGAAAATGAAAAAAATGAAAAGAAGGCGAGAGACATTCAGAAAAGCATTGATTCAGCAACACGGATTGCCGAATCGATGTTTGCGGAGTGGGAGGCCGAACTGGACCAGTATCACAGTGAAAATCTTCGGAGCGGCAGTGAGTTGAGGATGCAGGAGGCGAAGGGCCAGTACAATAAGTTTATAAACGCCATGACACTGGCGAATGAGAAGACCGGCCCTATTCTTGCCTCGTTCAGTGATCTTGTGCTTTTCTCAAGGCATAACATTAATAGCGAGACCGTAGAATCTCTGGCGAGTGAGCTGGATGAAGCGACGGAAAAGATCTCTTCCCTTTTCCAGGAGATTGATGTCGCCGCCGGCGAAGCTGACGCCTTTGTCAGCCTGCTGGCGGGAAGTGAGCCTTCCGGTCAACAGGAAAACACGGATTCAAACAATCCTGAATAATCCGTGACCCTCTACGGGAAAGTTGACCTTATTTGCCTGTGAGGACCTTTTTGCTTTTTCTCCTGGAAGACTGGTTATTTTCTTCCTGCATAAATTGCGGATAGGGGACTTTGGAAATTATCTCTTCAACGGTTGTCATCCCTTCTTCGACTTTTGCCCATGCATCTTCAAAAAGTGACTGTGTGCCGGTTTGTCTTGCGCAGTCCCAGAGATCGTCTTCGGTGAATTTTTTTGCAATCAAACGCCTGAGTTGAGTATTCATTTTTAACAGTTCATAGACTCCGATCCTTCCTGAATAGCCGGAATAGTTACACTTGTTGCAGCCTGTGCCCCTGTAATTGTTATTCAGGGGCGGCAGGGTAATGCCTGGCATGTCATCAGGCGGCGCAATTTCGATTTTACAATTAGGACATATTTTTCTTATCAGTCTCTGGGCCAGGATGCCGCTTACGGCTGATGTCACGAGGAACGACTCTAATCCGATGTCCAGCAGACGGGTGATTGAGGAAACAGTGTCATTCGTGTGCAGTGTGCTCAGGACAAGGTGGCCGGTCAGCGCTGATCTCGCGCCGATTTCCGCGGTTTCAAGGTCTCTTATCTCTCCGACCATAATAATATCAGGGTCCTGCCTCAGGACAGAGCGTAGAGCATTGGCAAAAGTAAACCCGATGGCTTCGTTCATTCCTACCTGGGTTATTTCGGAGAGCTTATATTCTACCGGCTCTTCGATAGTAATAATATTTTTTGTTTCGGACCGCAGTTGCTGGAGCATGGAATACAGAGTGGTGGTTTTCCCGCTTCCCGTCGGTCCTGTAATCAAAAGCATCCCCTGTGGCTGATTTATGATCTCAATAAGGGGCTTCATTATCTTCTCCGATAAGCCGAGCTTGCTTAAAGGAAGCAGTCCTGTTGTCGGGTCAAGGAGTCTGATGACAATGGTTTCACCGTGGATAGAAGGAAGTGTTGATATCCTTAAATCGACGGTCTTGTCTTTGAGGCGCAGGGCGCTTCTTCCGTCCTGCGGGAACCTCCTGTTTGTGATGTCCATATTTGCTATTATCTTGATTCTTGAAATGACCGAATCGCGGATCCTGGTCGGGAAGTTGAACACATTTTTCAACTCTCCGTCTATCCTGTAGCGCACCTGCACGATCTTTTCCCTCGGCTCGATGTGAATGTCACTCGCATTAAAATTTACGGCATCAGCAATTACCATAGTTACAAGCTTAACGATGGGAGGGGCCTCGCTGTCCTTAAATAAGGCATTAAAGCTGATTTCCTGTTTATCGTCCCTCTTGATTTCTTCTTTGACAAACTCGACTTCATTATATGTCGGTATCTCATTAAGGACATCCCAGGTAATGTCTGACGACCCGTAGATCCTTTCTATGGTGTTTAATATATTGGTTTCTGAAGCGACTGCGGCGATGATTTTTAGGCCGGTCTTGAAAGAGATATCATCGATGGTCCTGAAATCGAGCGGATCGGCCATCGCGACCATTAAAGTCTTATCATTTTTTTCAAGAGGACATATCAGTTTTCGCTCGGCTGTTTCCCTCGGCACAAGTAAAAGCAGTTGCTTCGAGGGTGAATAATTATTGCAGTCGACCATCTGCAATAAGAGCTGTTTTGAGATAGTCTCCGCGATCTGCTCTTCTGTTATATAACCTAATTCTACGAGGACCTTTCCGAGCCTCTTGTTTTTACCCGTCTGAAGCAGGAGGGCATTATTAAGCCTGTCTTCTGTTATGAGACCCGCGTCAGTAAGTATCTCACCTAACTTCTTTTTCGCCATTGATTGTTTCACTTTCCATCTATTGAATTTCCCTGAAATGCAATAAGTTGTGAAGTTGCAATTCAATAATAATATCGGTAGGGATTCCCCTGATCTTTAGGTAGGTAATGCCATCTGATCATATTCAGGCCATAAAGTCATTATTGTTTTCAGTCAGGAATGCCGTTTGGGGGAGATATGGTATTCACCGTCATAATTAGTTTATAATTATGTGCCGACATCCAGCACGAGAGCTCGCCGATTAGTTTTCTCTGTAAACCAGATAACACTAAAGACTTATCTCATGAAGGATGAGAGTAATTTAATTTATTGAATAGGAAAGAGATGATATGAAACGTGAAGATTTAAGAAATATCGCCATAATCGCCCATGTCGACCATGGCAAAACGACCCTAGTTGACTGCATGTTTAAACAGGCGGGCATCTACCGCGCCAATGAAAGGGTGCAGGAAAGGGTCATGGACAGCAACGATCTTGAAAGGGAAAAAGGGATCACGATAATGGCAAAAAATACCGCCGTTGAATACAACGGGGTAAAGATCAACATCCTGGACACACCTGGCCACGCAGATTTCGGCGGTGAGGTCGAGAGGATAATGAAGATGGTGGACGGGGTGCTGCTGCTTGTTGATTCTTCTGAAGGCCCCCTGCCTCAGACAAGATTCGTGCTGAGAAAGGCCCTTGAGCTCAATCTTCCGCCGATCCTTGTGATAAACAAGATCGACAGGCCTGATGCGAGGATACAGGAAGTGCTGAATGAAGTCTATGACCTTTTTATCGACCTTGACGCGACAGAAGAGCAGCTTGAATTTCCCATTGTTTATACAAATGCAAAGGTGGGCATTGCCAAGCTTGACATGAATGATGAATCAGAGGACTTAATGCCTTTGTTTGACACTATCCTTAAGACAGTCCCTCCGCCTGACGGCGACGGCAGCGGCGTGCTTCAATACCTTGTTACAAACATCAACTATAACGATTATGTCGGCAGGCTGGCCATCGGCAGGATATTTTCGGGGACGGTAAGGGTCGGTGATACGGTTGCCATGATAAACAGCAGCGGTGAGGCCTTAAAGCGCAAGATCACAACCATTTATACCTTCCAGGGGCTGGAGCGCATTGATGTAAAAGAAGTGGCTGCCGGGGACATCGTGGCGCTTGCAGGGATTGAAGGGATAAACATAGGAGATACAATCACCGATGTTGAAAACCCGAAGCCCCTGCCGAGAATAAAGGTTGACGAACCGACTATTTCTATGGTGTTTTCCATTAACAATTCGCCTCTTGCAGGCAAGGAAGGCAAGTATGTCACTTCAAGAAACCTGCGGGAAAGACTCGAAAAGGAGCTGCTTTACAATGTTTCGATAAAGGTTGATTTTGAGGGCGCATCCGATTCATTCAAGATAATGGGACGCGGTGAGCTGCAGCTTGCAATCTTAATTGAGATGATGCGGCGTGAAGGTTTTGAGCTTTCGGTGTCCATGCCGGAAACAATAACAAAACATATTGACGGGGTCCTGCATGAACCGATGGAACTGCTCGTGATAGATGTGCCGGAGGATTTTGTAGGCGTGGTGACGCAGCAGGTCGGGATGAGAAGGGGCAAGATGCAGAAGATGCTGAACAATGGACACGGCAGGGTGAGACTCGAATATAAAATCCCGTCAAGGGGCCTTATCGGGTTCCGTTCCCAGTTCCTCACAGATACAAGGGGCACTGGGCTTCTCAATCATTTATTTGACGGATATGAGCCGTGGCACGGACCTATAACCAAGCGGCAGTCAGGGACGCTCGTTTCCGATAGAAGCGGCAAGTCGAACACATACGCTTTGTTCCATCTCCAGCCGCGAGGCACTTTGTTCATAAAAGAGAGCACCCCTGTTTATGAAGGCATGATCATCGGTGAGAACTCTCGTGAGAGCGATATGGACGTCAATGTGACCAAGGAAAAGAAAATGAGCAATATGCGTTCCTCTGGAGCTGACGAGGCGCTCCTTTTGATCCCGCCGAGGATGATGAACCTTGAGCAGGCGCTGGAATTCATCAAGGAAGACGAGCTTGTCGAGATAACTCCCACATCTATTCGCCTTCGCAAGAGAGTGCTTGAAGCTAATAAAAGGCCGAGGAGCAAGGACAAGTAGAGATTGGACCGGACGTTTTTTAGAGCTTATCGGCTGACGTTGGCTCTGTCCTGTAAACTCTAGAATATGGCAGTAAATTGTGGTAATATGGGGCAAGTCGGTCCGCCGTCCGGAATTAAAAAAACCTTGTCCTTACCGGCAGAAGATTAGGGAATGGTCTCTTTCAGAAAAATAGACAACTATTATCTGTGGGGAATAAAAGGCATTATTTTCCTCGTCCCTTTTATTCCGATTTGCGTTACCCGTTCAATGGTCTTTCCCTATATTACAGGGAAAAACTTTATATTCAGAATCCTTATTGAGTTTGCGGCTGTTCTGTGGCTGGGACTTATCTCGGCAAACAAAGCATACCGTCCCCGTAATTCAGCACTTACCCTGTCGGTCCTGATTTTCACCTTTATTGTCGGGCTTGCCGATCTCCTGGGAGTGAGTCCCTATAATAGCTTCTGGTCGAATTATGAGCGTATGGAAGGCTATATAACGATATTGCATCTTGCGCTATATTTTTTGATTGCCGGAAGTGTGTTGAGGATCAACAAAGATTGGAAGATATTTATTAATCTTTTCGTAGTCGTAAGCTGTTTTGTCAGTCTGTATTCTTTAATCATTCCCGTAAAGGTGGCCCCTGAAAGTTTGACTTATCATACAATGTATTATGGTTCAAGACCCCACGGCACGATAGGTAATCCCCCGTTTCTCGCCTCGTATTTACTGCTATCTGTTTTTTTAGGACTCATATTGCTCTTCAATACTCATCGCATATATCTTAAGTTGGTTTATTCATTGCCGGTTATTATTAATTCCATTGTTATTTATTTTACCGCCTCAAGAGGCGCAATTCTGGCCGCAGCTATTGGGACCGTTATATTCATCCTCTTTCACATTCTCCTAACAAACTTTTCCTTGAAGAAGAAATTAATTAAGAAGGCCGCATTGTCGCTGGTAATTGTTTTGATGGTTGTTTCTGTTGGTTTCATCGCTGCCAAACATACTGATTTTATCAAACGTGACAGGACATTTTCCCGCTTTGCAACCATGTTTTCAGACGACTCTGCCCAAGGCCGGTTCCTGGCATGGAAATATGCATGGGAAGGGATCAAAGAAAGACCGGTCTTAGGATGGGGGCAGGAAAATTTCATAGGGGTATATTCTGTCAATACGATCCCCCTTGTACGTGAACAAATATGGTTTGACCGTGCCCACAATATAATCATCGAATGGCTGGTCAGCGCGGGGATCCTTGGTTTGTTTTCTTATCTGGCGATCTTCGGAGCTGCTTTTTATATTCTCCGGACATCATTCCGGAAAAAGACGGTTTCAATAAATGAGGCAGTTACGATTGTAACTGCGCTTGTTGTTTATTTTATTCATAATCTCTTTACCTTCGATACGATCAATACATACTTATTGTTTTTTACCCTGTTGGCTTATATAGGGAATATTGATTGCTTAAATAAAGGGAATGGTTTAAAAGATCATTCCGATCCAGCGAAGAACAAGATCAGGGCCATAAGTGTGACCTTGCTGGCTTTGCTGTTTTTTTCTTTGATAGCGAATTATGTCCACTTTAAGCCTGTTAAGGAGTCTATGCTGTTTGTACAGATAAGCGCTTCCGGACCGGAAAATAATTCGTTTACAAAAATCACCGATGATTTTGACAAGGCATTATCTTTAAACAGCTTTGGGGATTCTTATGCAAGTTTCGGGATGAAATCGGTATCCAATCAAATAATAAGACGCAATCTTTTTATGGAAAAGGGGGCTCTGGAATTTATTGCCAGGACAGTAGATGAGCTTGAAAAGGGACTCACAGTCCGGAGCCATGATTTGAAGTTTATTACTGATGTAATCCTGCTTTATAGTCTGATAGCTAATTATGAGCCATCTTTTATTCCCAGGACTGAGGCCCTAATAAATAAAGGCATGCAGGTGAACCCTGAATATCAATGGCTCTATATGGCATTGGCGGACCTTTGCGTCTTGAAGAAAGATTATGAATGCTCCTTTGCTAATGTAAAGAAAGTTGCGGACTGGGACAATCAAAATGATGAAAAACAGCTAAAATTGGCGCTGGCGGCAATTTATGCCTCAAGAGAACAGATTGCAAAAAGCGCATTGGAGAATGTTAAAAAAATAAGGATGGCACGCGATGAGAATATAGCAGCCGGCAGGGGACCGGTCTTTACCGCTGATGAACTTTATTACATTGCAACTGTTTACCGGGAAAGAGAAAATTATCGTATCGCGCTTCAATACTACAATGAATTGATCACGGCTTTATCATATGAGGACAAATTGTTCTCCGGCAGTGTTCGCAGACTTAAGCATAAGGCCCAGATACACAGTGAGATTGCACAAGTTTATCTTTTCCTGGGGGATAAAGAGAATGCCGAGAGAGAGGCCCGGAAGTCCTCAACACTTGATCCGGAGAATATTGTAAGATAAAAAGAAGAAGTATTTATACATTAAATAATCAAATTAACAAATAAAAAATGCCTTGACATTTTAAAAATCAATGTCCTATAGTTATACATTCTTGCCTGAAAAAAATTACGTA
This sequence comes from Nitrospirota bacterium, assembly GCA_016222915.1. GTDB lineage: Bacteria > Nitrospirota > Thermodesulfovibrionia > UBA6902 > UBA6902 > UBA6902. Next base: position 17,858 of record JACRQA010000022.1, read on the forward strand.
TTTCTTTTTTATAAAACAGGAGGCCATTAATGAAGAAAATAGGTCAGATCAATGGGAAGTTCTCGTTTTTTTTAATTGCAGCTATATTGGTTTTATGCGCAGGTTTTTTAATTGTAAGCTGTGGTAAACCACAGCAAAAAACAAAAGAATCCAATGCAACGCAATCGGCTGTTGATTTCAGCAGCTCAGCTTCGGGAGGACCATGCCCAGTGGTCCCATGTAGTGGTTCGGCGCCTGCAAGCACTTCAAACCCTATACCGAGCATAGAAGGAAAAGAATTTACTCTTGAGGCATGGGTGAAGAGAAAAACCGCCAGCAGTTTGAATGCAGGTATCTTTTCATATATGGATTCAAGAGGTGGAATGCTTTACGTAAAAAATAATGTGCCGAAATTTGTAATAAGGCGTTTACCTGCAACCGGCGATGCAGCATTAGCAAGCCGGACTGCATTAACCGAATGCGTCAGCATTGGAGTTACAACTACTGAGTGTATTGTTCCGGCAATCACTCAGGCTGGAAGCACGTCAAATGTAGCTGCCATACTTACTACAAATACTCCCACAAGCACGATTACCACAGATTCAGTTAATACTATTAACTCTTCTTCCCCAACAGCCATCTTTCCCGCGACTATCTCTGTTGGAGGCATCACCATTACTCAAATCCAGCTTAGTTCCGGGTCTGCTAGTGCTGTTACACTTCCGGCCGGTACTTATGTAGCATCTCCTACACCTGGAGTGGATTCAACTACTTTTAGTGCCACGGTTAATGCAGTTACGGATTATCCGACTACCTTGGCAAAGGACGTATGGACGCATATTGCAGGCGTTCTTACTATCGAGGATCAAAGCAGTGGACCCGGCAATTGTGCTACTGACCCGGATGGAGATGGTACTGTTCAGGGGGCCGAGGTTCCTCATATGGCCATTTATATCAATGGTGTGCTGACAAATTGCGCCGAAACGAACGGACAATATGCTGGCAATTCAGGCAGCAATAAGTTTGAAATTGCAACAGGCGACTTAAGTGTTGATATTCTGCCGGGCATAGGATCTTGGTCCGGGACGGGTAATTTAGAAGGTGTTATAGACGAACTCAGGGTCTGGAATTACGCTAGGCCAGCCTCGAAGATATTGCAATGTATGAATACTGAGCTTGGATTTGGCGGTGCTTGTGACCGTGGCGACGTTGGGCTTATAGGTTATTATCGGTTCAATGAAGGTATAGATGCAGATTTTACAGACGCATCAGGATACGGCTTCTCCGGATCGTTTGAATATATCTTTAATCCGGACGGATTGACGGATGAGGAAAAATTTAAAGGGTACGAGACTGGATGGGAAGCGCCAGGGGCGCCTGTATCACAAGAGGATTAAAAATAATAGCAGTTGATCTTGAGGGAGGCGGTTTACGCCTCCCTTTTTATTTGACCGGTGGAACGGCAACCCGGATTACAAAAGCAGGATGCGCGGACGGCAAGGCGGGGCAATAAAATTAATGCTAGATCACTACAAGGTTGTCCCGGTGTATAACTTCATCTGAATATTTATATCCCAGGACTTTTTCTATTTCAGCGGTTTTCTTTCCTTTGATGCGCTCAAGGTCTTTTGATGAGTAATTTGTCAGTCCCTTGGCGATTTTCCTGCCCTCTTTCGTGACACATCTGATGTAGGCTCCAACCTCAAAGTCCCCTTCGATTTTTGTTATGCCTGAAGGCAGAAGGCTCCTGCCCAAAACGGTCAGGGCCTTTACTGCTCCATCATCAAGATATATTACGCCCTTTGATTTTACCCCGTAAGCTATCCATCCCTTTTTTAAGGGCATCCTCTGTTTACCGGGTTCAAAGTAGGTCCCTTGTTCATTGCCGGTCAACAGTTTCTTTAATAGCCCGCTCTTTTTCCCGCTCATTATTACAACAGGGATGCCGTGATTTGCGGCCTGCCTGGCTGCAAGGACCTTTGAAAACATCCCACCGGTCCCAACAGCGCTGCCGCTGTCCCCGGCGAGCTTCTCGATCTCAGGGGTAATTTCACGAACTCTCTTAATTAACTCTGCCCCCTTGTGAGCGGGGTCCATTGAATAAAGACCTTCAACATCAGACAATATAATCAGCATGTCTGCTTCGACAAGACTGGCGGTCAGGGCGGCGAGCATGTCATTGTCACCGAACTTTATTTCGTCAACGGCAACCGGATCATTTTCGTTAATGACCGGGATAACGCCATAACTCATCAGGGTAAATAACGTATTCTTGGCATTTATATATCTGAGACGGTTTGAGATATCGTCTCTTGTCAGTAAAACCTGGGCGACCTTTTTATTGAAATCAGCGAAACTGTTTTCATATGCCCACATAAGGCTTGACTGTCCGATTGCCGCAGCGGCCTGTTTGAGCCTTATGTCTTGGGGCTTCACCCTTAGTCCCAGTTTCTTCAAACCGGCTGCAACTGCCCCAGAAGAGACCATGACTACCTGGTGCCCTGCATCTATGACCTCTGAAATATCTTTGGCAATAGCCCGGAGTCTTCGGGTATCCAGTCCTTTCTCAGCAGAGGCCAGGATATTGCTTCCGATTTTTATTACTAAGCGTTTCATAATCAGTCATCTATGCTGGTTTTCAGCCGGACCAGTCGCAGGCAGACACCGATCTTTTCACCTGCTTTTATGTTCCTCAACTATTTTTGCCAAATATTTTGACAGATCTTTCAGCCCCTTACCGGTTACCGCGCAAACGGGGAAAAAGACATACTGTTTATCATTACAATATTGAGCAAGAGTGTCAAGCCTTTTCCCGTCTCCTTTTATGTCAAGCTTTGTTCCGGCAACCGCCTGGGGCTTTTTGATCAGATCAGGACTGAACAACTCAAGCTCCTTGTTGATCTTTTCAAGATTGTCCACGGGATCGCCCTCTGCCATATCTGATATATCCACGAGGTGAAGCAATACTGATGTCCTCTCAACATGGCGGAGGAACTGGAAGCCCAGTCCGGTGCCTGAGTGGGCCCCTTCAATCAGTCCGGGGATATCGGCGATGACAAAGCTTTTGTATTCAGGGAGCTTTACGACCCCCAGATTGGGCACCAGTGTTGTAAAAGGATAATCGGCGATCTTTGGTCTTGCCGAAGATAAGGCGCTGATCAATGTGGATTTGCCTGCATTCGGAAGCCCTATCAATCCGACATCCGCAAGCAGTTTCAGTTCCAACATCAGGGTCCTCTCTTCTCCCGGCTCCCCGGGCTGGGCGAACCTGGGGGCCTGTCTCGTAGCGCTTTTAAAATGCGTGTTACCGAGCCCTCCCCTGCCGCCTTTAGCAGCAAGGAACTCCTGGTTTTCTTCGGTGAGATCACAGAGGATTTCATCAGTCTCAAAATCCCTGATCAAGGTGCCAAGCGGTACGGGGATGATAAGGTCCTTTCCGCATTTGCCATGCATGTTCTTGCCCATCCCGTGCTGGCCCTTCTCGGCCCTGTATAATTGCTGATACTTAATATCCAGGAGGGTGTTTATAGCTCCGGTCGCCTTAAAATAAATGTCATCGCCCTTTCCACCATCCCCGCCATTAGGGCCCCCCCGGGGGACATATGCCTCCCTTCTAAAACTTACGCAGCCCCTGCCGCCGTCTCCGGCTTTAATGTTTACCTTGACCTGATCGATGAATTGCATGACTATCTTAATCCGGAGATTACCATTATGTACACAAATACATCGTAGTAATCATGTATCTCTAATATCGATGATATTAGATGAAAACGCTTATCTGCTGTTTTGTCTTGCCCTTGCGCTCGAATTTTACGGTCCCTGTTATCAGTGCGAATAGTGTGTCATCACTTCCCTTGCCGACGTTAAAACCCGGATGAAACTTTGTCCCTCTCTGTCTGACAAGGATGTTGCCGGCTTTTACAATCTGGCCCCCGTATCTTTTTACTCCGAGGCGTTGTGACTCACTGTCTCTTCCGTTTCTTGTACTGCCAACACCTTTTTTATGAGCCATATTTATCCTCCAATAATTTAATTGACTTGAATTTTACTGATCTTAACTGAGGTATACTGTTGTCTGTGTCCTCTCAGTTTCCTGTGGTTCTTTCTTAACTTCTGTTTAAAGACAAGGACTTTTCGAGCCTTGCTCGTTCCCATAACATCGGCAGATACCTTAGCTGATGAGAGATACGGATTGCCGAATGAAATGTTGTCTCCGTCTGCAACCATTACGACACTATCGAATGTCACTGTCTCTTTGTCATCTATTTTTTCGATCTTTATAGTGTCCCCTTCGGAGACCCTGTATTGCTTCCCGCCTGTCTCAATTATTGCGTACATGAAATGCCTCCAGATTATTTGATAGACATATTTTTTAACATAATGCCTGGAGTAAAGTCAATTTATTGAAGGATAAAGGCGTTGGTACAGTTTGAAATAGTTGTGGAATATCCCTACCTATCATTTCTTATAGGTGGCACCAATAAAATGAATTTGTTATACTGCCACATGTTCTTTTCTGGGAATTGTTTATATAAAAAATTCTTATATCCTCTATAATTCCCTTGACAGATATGATATGCTTTACTTAAAAATATAACATTTTAAAAAACCAGTTTAGATTTAATCTGATATCGCCGATAAGTATTGTATGATATTCGGCACGAAGGCGGGGAAGATCATGAAAGAAAGCTATCAAGACATAGTAAAAAAGTGTGCTGATGCCAATGAAGATTTTTCTATTCCTAACAGAGATAAAACGCATGCTGCTTTTATTATCGAAAATCTTTTTAAAAAAGCTGATTCAGAAATGTACATATATACAGGGGGTCTTTATGACGGCGTGTATGGGCATAAATCTCTTGAGGAAGAAGCTATAAAATTTTTGAAGGAAAAATCTAATGCAAAATTGAAAATTGCATTTCAGACACCTCCGACAAAGGAAGAAATATTAAAAAATGACTTTATAAAAGCTCTTGTTTCTGATGAATCGATAAAAGATAAAATTACGCTGTATGATGCGAGTCAATTAAAACTATCAAAAGTAAACCATTTTTGTGTTATCGATGGGAAAGCATATCGATATGAACTTGATCATGAGACGCGCAGAGCAATAGCAAATTTTGGGGACAGGATAACGGCTGATAAACTTTCCAGCATTTTTAAGATTATTATTGAAGAATCCACAGTAATCAATTTATAAATTGACCTTACACATTCATACACTTTTACATCTTGTATCTGTTTCTATTGCAGTTGGGTTAGCCTATATCGCGTTAGATCGTTTTAGATACACTAAGCGTGTAAAAAAAATCCTTAGGCACGCTTTAGATAGAATTAATGCTGGTATGAAACCTGCTGATGAAGATACAACGCAACTAAGGATTAGAAGAAAACTTAAAAATATTTCTGACAATGGTTTAGGGATGAAATTGTTTTTTAAGTGGGGACCCAGGACATTTGGAGTTGGGGAAAAGTCGGGATGGGATGTTTATGTTATTTCTGTATTATTAGGTATAAATTTTATTTCACTCTGCTTGGGATGCATATATGTAGCGGAATCGAATCAAGATTTATTTTTATTTATGTTTGTTGTTGCTATTATTGGGACAATAGTTCCTGTAGTGTTTATTTATAGAGGGAAAAAACATTTTAATATTACTATGGCCTATATAGATGAGGAAATTGATGATGCTGCCGCTTTATATAATCTATCTATAGAAGATTTCAAACAAAGTTTAAGAGAGTTACCTTACGGGTAAAAAAACTTGTTCAGTAAAATTATCCGTTTGAACAACAGGTTGACAATATTACTTTTTAGTAAATTATCAGTTTACTCGGGTAAATTAATAAACTTCAGTTTCAGTGAGATTATCTGAAAAGAATTCCAACCATTTCTTTATCGCATCAACATCTTTCTTTTCAATCGGTAAAACCTCAAAACTAATGATAGCAGTTTTGCCTTTCGATAACGGTATGGGATAATGTTTAGCCGCACTAGACGGTAATATCGTTGCTGTGCCTGTTACTTTTGTTGAAATAGTGAAAGGCTCTGCATTAACAGTAACATCCGCCGGATTTGTTTTTTGCATATCTTCTGTTTCTTCCTCATTTTCTAATAGACCAGCAAATGCAATGGTACTACGAAAATTAACTATAAATTTATCAACCTTGCCAGCATTGAATTCATAATTATGAATTAATCTTGACTTTAGAGTAGCATCAGAAGGTAAGTCTCCATTATATTCATTATATAATTTATCATAAATAGCCGGTTTTAAAGCAATATTCCTTACAATATCTTTATAGCTCTGGTCTTCATGTTTGTAAAGAGCTAAATCAATAGCTTCTTTTGTTAACATTATATCATTTTGTTTTTCTGAAATCAATCCAAAATGCTTTAAAGCAGCGAGAACCCTTGCAGAGTAACCCCCCTCTGATTCATATCCTAAATGCTCAAAAGCCACTTTTTTAGGGATACGATTGCCCTTATCTTTCTGCCATAGTGTATTGGCTTTTTGTATGGCTTCCTTCAGATCGATTAACGGATAGCCAGGACTCCTTTTGCGTGATGTCTTTTTTTCCATTTCATCCATGATAATTCTCCTTTCTAAGAAATATTATACTTGCCTAATTCTGCAATGTCAAGACTAAATAAGGGGCTAATGCTCACCGTCTAATCCAACGCTAATTCAATTTATAGTCTAAGGGGGTTGACTTTGAGCATTAGGGTGTGTTATACTACTAAATAGAAAGGCTGATAAGTTTTACGAGAACTTATCAGCCGGTAGCCCCAATAAATTGAGTGACTTAGGGCGTAGGGTGTGTACCCAACCTTATTATAACAAAAACACACCTAATTTCAATAGGGTCACTCGGAAAGGAGATGGCCTTATGATTCTCAAAAAGAAACATACCAAGAAGGCAATCAAGAGATTTATCAAACGGTATCGTCATTGGCGTACTGGCAAAATCATGATTGCTTCCGAGTATGGCTATAAAGCATGGCCTATGTTCGGATAACATGAACTGTTTTATTTTGGTAAGACCACCACCAAAAGATATTAAAAAATAAATGGGGCCTCAGTGCGCGAACACCGAGAACCCCCGCAACCCAGAACCTAACCCGCTAAGATCAAGTAAGGGATTGCAAATAAAGCTTACCTTACAAGCGGGTCTCTAATCAAGGAGACCGCAAATGAATAAGATATCAAATGAAAGAAAGAAACAAATATTGTCAATGATGGTAGAGGGAATGTCTTTAAGGTCAATAAGCCGTATTACTGATACTCACAGAACAACAATAATGAAGTTAATGGTAAGGATAGGCAAGGGTTGTGAAAAGTTATTAGAGGACAATATGAAAGGCTTTCACAGTAAATATTTGCAGGCTGATGAAATCTGGACATTTGTAGGCAAGAAAGAAAAGCGTTTAAGTAAAGAAGAAATGAAAAATCCTGAAATAGGTGATCAATATGTATTTGTTGCCTTAGATGCTGAATCAAAGTTAATCCCTGTCTTTACAGTGGGGAAAAGAACCCATAACACAACGGAACAATTCATATCAGCGCTTAAGAGTAAATTAAATGGCAATGGACGCATACAATTAACAACTGATCAATTTAAACCCTATACAGTCGTTGTTGAAGATCAGTTCGGCATGGATATCGATTATGCACAGCAAACAAAATATTATACAGCTGATCCGATAGGCCCTGGACGTTATTCTCCCCCAAGAGTGTCAGAGGTGGTATCCAAGAAGATGCAAGGCAACCCGAATGAAGATCAAATAACTACATCACATGTTGAATCCCATAATTTAACGATGCGTATGTCATTAAGAAGATTTACACGCTTATGCACTGGATATTCTAAGAAGTTGGAAAACCTTAAGGCATCAGTGGCTTTATATTTTGCTTATTATAATTTTGCAAGAATACACAGTTCATTGAAGATGACACCTGCCATGCAAGCAGGGATTACAGATCATATCTGGAAGTGGGATGAAATATTAGCCTATGAATAAAAATATTGCATTTCTCACTGGGATATTTTATATTCCATCATAACCTTAAGGGAGGTAAATCATGGCTAAGAATGAAAAAACATCAAGTAAGATTGCTTCAATCGCATCAAAGGGATTGAAACACCGATAGAGTAACCTCTATTGTGTGAAATTTAAAGTAGGGTAAAAAAAGGGCGCGCCTCCTATAAAATATTTTGTTACGGCAAATAACAAAAATCAAAAGGAGGAGCACCCATGGAAATCAAAATTAGCGTACCAGAAGCA
>JACRQA010000049.1 GCA_016222915.1 Nitrospirota bacterium
GAGCAGTGCGGGACCGCAATAGAAAACGCCACCATGTATGAAAAAACAAAGAAGGATTATGATGACATCATGAGATACATGGACGGGGCCGTGCACGAGAAGGAATAGAGGCTTTGCGCATTCGATAATATTGAGTACATCATTGAGCAGGACTTGACCGTTTCTTCATTTCTGTTTTGAACAATTCCCTGGCTGTTTTAAAAATGTCCCAATACTCTTTCGTCTTGTAATCAGGGAATGTGTAAGGCAGGGTCTGATAATCTTTGCCTGAATACATAAGCGTCACTTCACCGTAGATCCCATTATCAAGATATATCCTGTGTGAAAAATCCTTTGTTGATGCGAGAACGATTTTAGCTGCGTCTAAATAACCCGGATCGAGATTTATCTGCCTTCCGCCCTTATCATTCAGATGCCGGTTTTCAAGTTCCATGGTTTTTAATTTAATATCAGCGATTGCCCCTGGGTGAATCAAATTTTCAAAGAATATGAACTTGCGCTTCAGCCCTTCTCCCATTTCTTTTTCATAATACTTGGTATGCTCCCAGGGAAGGACAGGACTTACCAGGTCCATCGGTCCGAAGATGTGACAAAGGTCATCGGATAGTTGATCAATCAGGGACATATCCTGAGACAGCATGCCGATGAACAGTTTGACGGGGTGTGGTCCGACTATTTTTCCCATTATTACAACCCCATCATGGATAACTCATCTGAATATAAAACTCTCATTTTTTCTCCCAATAACTTCGAAAACTCCACTGAAAAATGATCGCCGTCGTAAAAGGCCGGCACGCCACTTATTTCCGTCAGGCAATTTTTTAATAAACTCCCGTCACAAAACAAACCCACTTCGTCCACATAGAGGAAGTTAGTGCGGGCCATAGGCATGTTAAGAATTTTATCTTTGTCATTGCCGGCAAAATACTCAACAAACCTTGGCTCTTTGCAATAGCTTGAATTTCCAAATCGATTAATTATATCACTGCAACGATAGGGGCGGACCCCGAAATAACCGCTAAAGAAAATTGTGTTGATATGTTTGTGTGTTTTAGTTATATGCTCCAGTATTTCCATTAACCCCTCTCCCCACGACAGTGGCTTATACGCTCTGAATGCGATAATATCCAGGCTGCTGATAAACTTCTCATTATTGAGCATGTCAGCCCTATATGAGCAGTGCAATTGACTGTTATTTATTGTATTAATGACCCTGCCTTTCTCCAGTTTAAATCCACAACCGTAACTTGATCCAAAGGAGATGATATTTATGTTATTTCTCTGTCCATATTGAGATGTCAATGCATTGTATGCATCAAGTTCATGTGAATTCCCGAATGTAAGGATTTGCATGTCAGCATTTTTATTGCAATGAGCAAGATCCGTAATATTGCAGCCTCTTCCGGATTCCAAATAATATTGAAATCGCTTTTCCCCTGCGGTCGTAATTTCATCAATCGAAATAAAAGCGGATTTATTATTAAACCTCGACTCCCAGCCATTATTTGCCCGTAAGACAGAGGCAGGCAGTATGATAACAAGCGCCGACATAACGCATACGGTCCCAAACCTTCGCGGCGATAATGAGGTGTTTGTCCTTCGTCTAAACGGGCGCTCCACAAAGCGGTACATTAATACAGCAGCAATAATACATACCGCCATTATGATCCACTGCTCCCTGAATGTCAGCCGGTCCAGTTTATAGTATCTGTACAAAACAATTATCGGCCAATGGACAAGGTACAGCGAATAACTGATCAACCCCACACCGACCGCTGCAGGGTTATTGAGTAATCTCCCGACATGCCTGGCTGTCCCGCTGTAAATTACAAGCGCAGCCCCAATGCAGGGCATGAGTGCGTTGTATGATGGGAACACGGTATCTTCCGTGTATGTGAATACCGCGTAGGCAATCATTGCCAGACCGATGGCTACCAAAGGCTCAAGAAGCATCTTGTTTTTGGGTTGATATTTTATCAGCCAAACAAGGGAGGCCCCTACGGCAAATTCAAACACACGAAACGGCATTAAATAAAAAATGGCGGATGCCCCATCGGCAAACCATGCAGCTACCCCCGGTGATAATTTTGATAGAACGGAAAGCTCCCCGCCTAAGAACACATGATTCAGATAAAAACTGACGACGCCGGCAATAAACACGGTAATAAGAGCTGTAAACTTAGGGGCCTTCAACAACAGAAACACAAAAAGTACGGGCCAAACAAGATAGAATTGCTCTTCCACACCTAAAGACCATGTATGCAGGAGCGGTTTAAAGCCTGAGTCCGCATCAAAGTATCCGCTTTCCCGCCAAAAAAATATATTTGAAACAGATGCGATGGCCCATATCAGCGAACCGGCAAAGCGCTTAAGATAATCAGGAGACAAGAGCAGGCAGGCAAATATGCCGCTGAGAGCCAGTGTAAAAAAAAGAGCCGGGAACAACCTTCTCGCGCGACGCACATAAAAATTGGAGAAATTGAAAGTTTTTGTCTCCAAAACCTCGTCATGTATAATGCGGGTAATCAAATAACCGCTTATTACAAAAAATACATCAACTCCAACAAACCCGCCGCTGAAATGTTTAAAGCCTGCATGAAACAGCAAGACTGAAAGAACTGCTACCGATCTTAGTCCATCTATGTCGGGGCGGTATTTCATCGAGAGTTAAATGCTAATGTTGAGATAAAACTTCCGGAAGTTCTTTATGTTTTTCTGAATTATCTCTGGACAAGCTGATGTGCATCCGGGAAATTGTCTATCAAATCCTTACTGAATTTTAACAAGAATATTGTCCAAACTGCAAAAATCCGGATCATCACAAAGCGACCTAGAAATTTTCCGCCTGAAAGGGGTTCACAATTGATCCTGAAACAAAATTTGAGGAATTCGTTTAATTAAAATAAACTATTGAGGCTGACACGTCTTGACACAAAGCCCGCAAATAAACTGCCCCACGTTGTGCGCCCTGGCAAAGTATTTCAGCTTTTCAAGACAGGCGACCTTGTCCCAGTCCTTGTATGATTCTTTTATAGCATTCACCGGACATATCTCGATGCACTTTTTGCATGCGCCGCAATCCTTTTCAACAGGAGCATCTGTCTTAAGCGGCATGTCGGTCAGGATGGTTGCAAGTCTGATCTTTGAGCCATATTCAGGGTGGACCATCAGATTGTTTCTTCCGATCCATCCAATGCCTGCGCGGAGGGCGATCATTTTATGTGACAGATGGGCTGTCTGTGCCTCCCAATCCACGATCTGGCTTGCAGGGATGGGCATGGCATTGTAGCCCTCGTTTTGAATCATGACTGAGAGTTTCGCCGCTGTCTGGTCGAGCAGCCAGTTGATCATTCTGTAGTTGTGCAGGTAGTGGCGCGTCGGGCCCATGATGCAGCCCCTTAACACTGCGGCGGAGACCCTTGATCCGATGCTGATCCCATAGGACAATCCTTCGGTCTGGTCAAGTGGGAGCGCGTCAAAATGTGGCCTGATGTCTTCTATCTGTGCTACTCCGAATGCGGTTGCGCCTGAGGAATGTGCGATGGCCTTCAGTTTTTCATACATCAGGCTATAACCACTTCTCGATCAGAGCGATCTGTTCCTGGCTGTCCCAGGCCTTCGGACCGACCAGCTTTTCCCTGACTATTCCCTCTTTATCAATGATAAAGGTCTCAGGCACTCCGGTAATGCCATATTTTTTCGCGGCCTCGTTTTCACGACTTATGAGAGTGGGGAAATTGATAGTATGTGTCCTTTTATAAGGGACGAGATTTGAGGGGTCGTCCCTGAACAGCATGCCGAGCATCTGAAAGGGTTTGCCCTGCATTTTATTATAAAGGACATCTTTTGTGGGCATCTCCGATTCGCATGTCGCGCACCATGTTGCCCAGAAACTGATAAACACAACCTTCCCCCGCAGGTCTGAGAGCTTCCACATCTGACCGGTGGAATCAGGGTAGTTGAAATCAGGGGCAGGCTTGCCTACTGACGCTATTTCTTCATATTCTTTCGTCCCGGGCATAAGAAACAGCAGCGCGGCCCCGATCGCAACAATAATTATTAAAATGGGTCCCTTGTATTTCATGAATTATCCTCCATGCATCTTGAATGCAGTTATTCTAAATATTAAATATGAAAACAGTATGAAACAGTGGTATTTATTATACCCTAATGCCGAGACCTTAATCTCCCGCAAATAAAATCATACGGCTTTCAGAAGGCATACAGCCTGCGCTGCTATTCCTTCGCCCTTTCCAATAAACCCCATGCCTTCATTGGTCTTGGCTTTTATATTGACTGCGCCGGACGGTGTCCCTGCGGCTGAAATGTTTTTTTTCATTCTCTCTATATGCGGCTGGAGCTTTGGTCTTTCCGCTATGACAGTGGAGTCGATCCATGAAATCTCAAAGCCCTTCTGCTTCACGAGCTCTACGGTATTTGAAAGCAGGTCAATGCTTGAGGCGTCTTTCCATTTACTGTCCGTGTCCGGGAAGTGGGTCCCGATGTCGCCCATTCCGAGCGCTCCAAGCAAAGCATCGATGATTGCGTGGCACAATACATCGGCGTCGGAATGCCCAAGAAGCCCCTTTTCAAAAGGGATGTCCACCCCGCCGATTATAAGCTTTCTTCCCTCGACCAGCCTGTGCGAATCATATCCTGTGCCGATTCTCATAATGAAACTTGTTCCTTGCCGAGTAAATATTCTACCATCTTAAGGTCCTCCGGTGTCGTGACCTTTATATTAAAGGGACTGCCCGTGATTATCCTGACCCTGCCGCCTGTCCTTTCCATAAGGGCCGCATCGTCTGTTGCATAAAAGCCTTCCTCATAGGCCTTGTCATACGCCATTTTGATCGCTGTGAAAGAAAAAAACTGCGGGGTCTGGACAGCCCTGACCTTCTCACGGTCTAATGTGGAAACAACAATCCCGCCTCCGTCGATTTCTTTAATAGTGTCCTTCACAGGGACTCCGGGAATTACTCCGTCAACGTCTTTTATTCCTTCCATAAGTTTATCGACCATGCCTTCGGGGACAAACGGCCTGACACCATCATGGATTAATACATAACTGCCCCTGCAGATATCAACCCCGTCCTTTTCAATAAGTCTCAGGGCATTATAAATTGAGTCCTGCCTTTCCGGCCCTCCGGGCGCAACCCGTTTGATCTTGTCCAGATGATATTCTTTTACCATTTCATTGAAGCGGCCCGTGTCCTCCTGCCTGATTACAGGGATTATTTCTGATATAGAGACTTCACTATGGAGACGTCTTAAGGTATGGATGAGAAGAGGGACGCCGTTTATGCCGACAAATGTCTTTCTCCTGGACGGGTCGAACCTTTTGCCGAGTCCTGCTGAAGGCACTATGGCGATTATCTTTGTATCCATTTACCTCAACTAATGATTTTAAATGATGCAGGTGTTGGGAACTGATCTATTTTTCGATACCTTAAACGCAATTTCAATCAAGGGGGCGATGTCTATTTTCATTCAAAGCTGTGTACATAATTTGATTATAAGTTCATCAAGTTAAATAGGTTAGTTACCAGCGCCTGCATTATCCGGCTTAATGCCGGGCCATCTGGCGCTCTTCCCTGTCTGCTTCTTCCTTGAGTTTCGCAAAGATCATTCTCCCTGCCGTTGTCTGGAGAACGCTTGTAACAACCACGTCCAGCTGCTGGTTTATCTTCTTCCTCGCATTATCTACGACAACCATCGTCCCGTCATCAAGATACCCTACCCCCTGGTTCGATTCCTTGCCTTCCTTTGATATGAAGATATTCATCGTCTCCCCTGGGAGCACAACGGGCTTCAATGCGTTCGCAAGCTCATTGAGATTGAGAACGGTGACACCCTGAAGCTCGGCCACTTTGTTAAGGTTAAAGTCATTGGTGATTATCTTGGCACCGATGAGCCTGGCCAATGCAACAAGTTTTGCGTCCACTTCCTTTATCTTCGGGAAATCTTCATCGACAATTTTTACAGTAATATTGTTCATCTTCTGGATCTTGTGCAGGATGTCCAGGCCCCTCCTCCCCCTTGCCCTTCTTAAGGAGTCCGCTGAATCCGCTATATGTTGGAGCTCCTGCAATATAAACTGGGGGATAACAAAAGTGCCTTCAATAAAGCCGGCCTCGCATACATCCACTATCCTGCCGTCTATTATTACGCTGGTATCGATGACCTTGGAATATCCTTCTTCCACCCTGCTTTTAAAGGCCTTAACAATGCTCGACAGGGTAAAGTCCTTCCCGGCCCGCAGACCAAGGAGAAGGCCGCTGTAGCCGAATACCGTATTAAAGATAACGCCGATATAGGTACCGTCCATGCTGGTAAAAATTGTCTTTAACGGCAGGTAGATCAATTTGGCGAACAACAGCCCGATCGATAAACCCGCCAATCCGCCAATCACGGTCCCGAAACCGACCATCGTCAATACATACTCCAGGGCCAATGCAATGACCCCGACACCGGCGCCCCACAAGAGGCCCTGGTAATTCAGGCCCTCTCTTATTCCTATAGCAAATCCTCCTGCCACAAATACGAGGAAAAATATGATCTTGTATAACATTTTTCTCTCCTCTTTTTTAAGAATATGTTTTCAATGTGATATAAAACTTATTACCGCCTCTGTTAATAAAGAGTAAAACCGTATCTCCATCCCTTATGCCGGGGAGTATCTTATTGAAATCATTTATGTCCCTGATCCTTTTCTTATTGACTTCCTGGATCAGGTCCCCTTTCTTCAGTCCGGCCTCTTCAGCAATGCTGTCAGGATCGACTTTTACAATTACAACGCCCTTGTCGTTTTTTGAGAGTCCCAGTTGTTTGGCAATGTCCCGTGTAAGGTCCATGACGCTCATGCCGACCAGCGCCTTCTCTTCTGTAATCTCCTCATCAGGGGAATCATCCTGTTCAGCAAGGGCAAGCTCCTGGGGATATTCTGTTACACCGACATTCGCTGAAAAGGTTTTGCCGTTACGCAGGACCTCCAGTTTGATCTTGCTTCCCACTTTGCTCTGAGACACTGTGTTTCTCAGAGACTCAACATTTCTGATTTCCTTACCGTTTATCTCAAGGATCACGTCCCCCCTCCTGATCCCTGCCTTCTCGGCAGGACTAGCTTTAAATACGTCCGTAACTAGAGCGCCGGAAGACTTCTTCAGGTTAAATTCACTGGCGAGCTCCGGGGTCAGGTTCTGTATCGTTATACCCAGCCATCCTCGTGTGACCTTGCCCTCATTCATGAGCTGAGTCATAACGGATTTGGCCATATTGCTCGGCACCGCAAAACCTATCCCCTGATATCCCCCGGTCCGTGAAAAGATGGCGGTATTGATGCCTACCAGCTCACCTTTTATATTTACAAGCGGCCCCCCTGAATTACCGGGGTTAATAGCTGCATCGGTCTGAATAAAGTCTTCATAATCCGCGATACCCACATTGGCCCTGCCGAGGGCGCTGACAATGCCCATCGTGACCGTATGGCCTAAACTATAGGGATTGCCGAATGCAAGCACAAACTCGCCGACCTGCAGCTTGTCGGAATCCCCCCATTTTATTGCAGGAAGGTTTGTTGCGGGTATTTTTATTATCGCAAGGTCTGTCTTCGGGTCCGTGCCGATAATTTTACCTTTATAATTCTGCTGATCAAATAGTGTCACCTTGATTTCATCGGATTTTTCCACAACGTGATTATTGGTGATTATATATCCGTCAGAAGATACTACGACCCCCGAGCCCAGGCTCTGTTCCTTCCACTTTTTCGGGATGTCAAAAGACTCAAAGTAATCATTGAGCGGGCCTTCGAAGGAATGGGGGTTCGGCGAAATGTCTTTACGCGCAACGGTCTTTGAAGTAGAGATATTTGCAACGACCGGGCTTATAACATTGGCCACTCCGGAGAAGGCCGCGTTTTCCCCTGAAAGCTCTTTAGGCAACTGGAGATTGTACATATAAGGAGGGACGGCCGGTCTGGAGGAGAAAAAATCCGTTCTGTTGCCGATGATATACCCTGATACCAAGGCCACTACTATTAATACAACTATTGTTATTTTCTTCATTTTCTAAATTATAACGTGGTTACCGGATGATGTAAAATTATAATATAACACACAGTAATTATTATATAAGCAAAAGATGAAAATATAGTGAATGATATCAGATGCTTTGACATTTTAAATTACCAATGGTAACTTCAGTAGCAAGTAAGAAGTGTGACGTCAGAAATGAGAAGTAAAGGAACTGCTTTAAACTTATAACTTCTAACTTGAATATATTATGAAAATCCAATCTTATAAAAGACTCATTGAAGACCTGGATAAAAAGCATCTCTGGCACCCTTTTACCCAGATGAAGGAGTGGACAGAGGAGAGCCCGCTGATTATTACCGAAGGACATGGTTCTTTTCTTAAAGACATTTATGGGAAGTGGTATATTGACGGCGTGTCTTCTCTATGGGTCAATGTCCATGGCCACAGGAAAAAAGAAATTGATGATGCAGTAAAAGGCCAGATAGACAGGATCAGCCACTCAACTCTTCTCGGTCTGACCCATCCACCTGCAGCAGAGCTTGCAGGGATGCTGGCCAACATAGCCCCAAAAGGTCTTACAAGGGTCTTTTATTCCGACAATGGATCGACGTCTGTAGAAGTCGGGCTTAAAATGGCCTATCAATACTGGCAGCACAAAGGGATTAAGAATAAGACGAAATTTGTGTCCCTCAATAATGCATACCATGGGGACACTATAGGAGCGGTCAGCGTCGGAAAGCAGAGAAGATAATGAGAAAACATAAACGGGAAATAGCCGCATTGATTATTGAGCCTCTTATGCAGGGGGCAGGCGGGATGATTGCCTCTCCACCGGGATATTTAAAAGGGATCAAGAGATTATGCAATAGTTACGATATCCTTATGATCGCGGATGAAGTCGCCACGGGCTTTGGAAGGACGGGGAGGATGTTTGCCTGTGAACACGAAAACGTAAACCCTGACATCCTTTGCCTCGCAAAGGGCATAACCGGCGGGTACCTGCCCCTTGCCGCAACCATGACAACAGAAAAAATCTATAAGGTGTTTTTGGGCAATTACAGGGAATTAAAAACCTTCTTTCACGGACACACATACACGGGCAATCAGCTTGCCTGTGCAGCAGCTATTGCTAACCTCAATGTGTTTAAAAAAGAAAAGACCCTGCAGAAGCTGAATAAAAAAATTGAACTACTTAATAAGGAACTGCTGAAGATGTCAGCATTCAAACGCGTAGGAGACATCAGGCAGAAGGGCTTCATGGTCGGGATTGAACTTGTTAAGGACAAAAAAACCGGAGAGCCGTATCCGCTTGAAGACAAAATCGGCTGGCGGGTCTGTTATGCTGCACGTGAGAAAGGGCTTATTATAAGACCCCTCGGTAACGTTATCGTATTGATGCCGCCGTTAAGCATCTCCCACCAGGAACTAAAAAGCCTCAGCAGGACCACTGCTGAGGCCATAACGGACATAACCGGATAATAAAGCTGTCCGGCTTTTAATTCATTCTTCTTTCTATGAACTCTTCCAGGTATTGCAACAGTTTCGGATTATTGATGGAAACATAATAAAGCTCATCATCAGGATTCCGCTTGTAATACGCTAAAAAGTCCCTGAACAATTTCTTCTTGGAGACATTTAACACCATGTAGTTATACATATGTTCACCTTCTTTCTTTATCATGTTTCCTTAAGTTAGATATCGGCACGTCTCATGGTAAGCTTTAGCAGGAAGATAAATATAAATGAGTGCCTTGTCAGTTAATGACAGGGCTTTTTTAAAAATGATACAATAGCGTCTGCTAAGCTTTCCCCATGGAGAAATAAAATGGCCTTGATGCACTTTTACAGAGCGCCTGCCTTATCAGGAGAACGGAAAAATGAACTGCTTTCAATTGTCAGACAGAGGATTTCGTCTGCAGTTGAAGATATTGAAACCGAATACTGTTTTAATGTCGAGGCAACCAGCCCGGTAGACCAGGAGGAAATGACCATCCTCCGCTGGCTGCTGTCCGAGACATTTGAACCGGAGAATTTTTCTGAAAATAGTTTCTTGGCGGGCATCCCCGTAGGGGCACGGCGCGCCGTGCCCGGCATAATTTTCGAAGTCGGACCGCGCATGAATTTTACGACTGCATGGTCCGCGAACGCCGTCTCAGTGTGTCATGCATGCGGCCTGAAAAAAATTACTCGAATTGAAAGGTCGCGAAGGTATAAATTTAATCTCAGCAAAGATACGTCGTTCAGCGGTAACCAGAAGGAAGATTTTTACTCATCACTAATCACAGATCATTCATCACTGTTTTACGACCGGATGACGGAGTGCCATTATCCGGAGCCGCTGACCTCTTTTGAGACCGGGACCAAACCCGAACCGGTGTTTGAAATACGGCTTAAAGAAGAAGGGAAGTCAGCGCTCGAAAAGATCAACAAGTCAATGGGGCTCGGGCTTGATGAGTGGGACATTGATTATTACTATAATCTCTTTGTCAATGACATCGGAAGGAACCCGACCAATGTGGAGTGCTTTGACCTGAGCCAGTCAAACAGCGAGCACTCGCGGCACTGGTTTTTTAAAGGCAGGCTCATTGTTGACGGCAAAGAAGTCCCGGACGATCTTATCAGGATAATCCAGAAACCCCTGAAGGCAAACCCCGCAAACAGCGTCATTGCATTCAAGGACAATTCCAGTTCTATCCGGGGACATGAAATTAATACGATCATCCCTGATGATCCCCTGACGCCGTCAGCTTTTAAAAAGGCCACTCGGAAATATGATGTTATCTTTACTGCTGAGACCCATAATTTCCCAAGCGGGGTCGCCCCGTTTCCAGGCGCTGAAACAGGGACCGGCGGGAGGATAAGGGATGTCGAGGCCACAGGCAGGGGCGGGCTGGTCATTGCAGGTACAGCCGCGTACTGTGTGGGGAATCTTCATATACCGGGTTATGAGCTGCCGTGGGAAGACAAATCATTTAAATATCCGCTCAACCTGGCTTCCCCTCTCGATATCGAGGTCCAGGCAAGTAACGGGGCGTCTGATTACGGGAATAAATTCGGTGAGCCTGTTATCCAGGGGTATACCCGCTCATTCGGAATGAGGATGCCGGATGGAGAACGGTATGAGTGGCTCAAGCCAATAATGTTTACCGCAGGCATCGGCCAGATGGATGCGACGCACATAAAGAAGGGCGAACCTGAAGAAGGGATGCTGGTTGTAAAGATCGGGGGCCCGGCATACAGGATCGGCATCGGCGGCGGAGCAGCCTCAAGCATGATCCAGGGTGAGAATGTCGCTGAGCTTGACTTCAACGCTGTACAGCGCGGCGACGCGGAGATGGAACAGAAGATGAACAGGGTCCTGCGCGCCTGCGTAGAAATGGGCGGCGCAAATCCAATTGTCAGCATACATGATCAGGGAGCAGGGGGAAACTGCAATGTCGTGAAAGAGATCATTTACCCTGCCGGGGCAAAGATCGAGGTAAGAAAGATCCAGCTTGGCGACAACACGCTTTCGGTACTTGAGATATGGGGCGCCGAGTACCAGGAGCAGAACGCGCTGCTTTTGAAAAAGGAGCATATCGATATATTCAGAAAAATGTGTCTGCGCGAAAAGGTCCCTTTTGCCGTCATAGGCACAATTACAGGAGACGGCTTCGCAGTGCTTTACGATGAAACCGACGGGAGCACGCCTGTCAATTTGGATCTGGGCAAAATATTGGGCGACATGCCTCAGAAGACATTCAGGCTGGACCGCGTTCCCGTTAAAACCGGACCACTGAAATTGCCCGATGGAATAACCGTAAGGGCCGCCCTTGACAGGGTGTTGCGTCTGCTTTCAGTGGGATCAAAGAGGTTCCTTACCAATAAGGTCGACAGGAGCGTCACCGGGTTGATAGCTAGACAGCAGTGTGCCGGGCCTTTGCAGCTTACCGTTTCAGATGTAGCGGTTATCGGCCAAAGTCATTTCGGATTGACCGGTGCAGCTATTTCTATAGGAGAGCAGCCGGTAAAGACATTGATAGGCCCGGCTGCGATGGCGCGTCTTTGTGTCGGTGAGGCATTAACAAATATTGTCTGGGCCAGGATCAGCTCCCTGGAAGACATCAAGTGTTCCGGCAACTGGATGTGGGCCGCAAAGCTTCCCGGAGAAGGCGCGAAGCTGTATGATGCGGCGGTTGCGCTCAGTGATATCTTAATCAAACTCGGCATCGCTATTGACGGAGGCAAAGACAGCCTGTCAATGGCTACGCAGGTACAAAGACAGGGGTCAGGGGTCAGGGGTCAGGGGTCAGAACAAACAACAGAAACTGTCAAATCCCCAGGGACTCTCGTTATATCCGCATACGCAACCTGTCCTGATATTACAAAGGTGCTGACCCCTGATATTAAAAAGCCGGGACAGAGCAAACTTATTTTTATCGATCTTGGTCAAGGCAAAAACCGCCTCGGCGGAAGCGCACTGGCCCAGGTTTATAATCAAACCGGCAATGAATCCCCGGATGTTGATGATCCGGAATTATTGAAGCGCTCATTCAATGCCGTACAGACACTGATTGATAAAGACCTGATTCTTTCAGGTCATGACAGGAGCGACGGCGGGTTGATTACAACACTTCTTGAAATGGCCTTTGCAGGTAATTGCGGAATTGAAATAAGTCGGAAGTCGGAAGAAGAAATAATTTCGATGTTGTTCTCCGAAGAATTGGGTCTTGTGATTGAGTATCTGCCGAAGAACGAGGACGAGATACTATCCGTCTTCAAGAACTTCTCTGTCCCTTGCGAAATCATAGGTAAGACTTTATCCGAAAAAAGAATTACCCTTCTTGACCAATCCCCAACCCCCAACCCCCAACCCCTTTTCGATGAAGATATGCGAATTCTGAGAAGCATTTGGGAAGAAACGAGTTATCAACTCGAAAAACTTCAGACCAATCCTGAATGCGTTGAGGAGGAGAAGAAGAATATTTATGACAGAAAGGGTCCGGAATATATTTTGACCTTCAAACCGGATACCCCTAACCCCCAACCCTCAACCCCCAACTCCCAACCCCCAAGGGTTGCAATCATCCGTGAAGAAGGCAGCAACAGCGACAGGGAGATGACGTCCGCTTTTTATCATGCGGGGTTTGAGCCCTGGGATGTAACGATGACCGATTTTCTTGAGGACAGGGTCTCGCTTGCCGGTTTTAGCGGGCTTGCATTTGTCGGCGGGTTCAGCTACGCGGACGTTCTGGACTCTGCAAAAGGCTGGGCCGGGGTCATCAGGTTCAATAATAAAATTTGGGATGAATTTCAGAAATTTTACAACCGAAAAGACACCTTTAGTCTTGGCGTCTGCAACGGATGTCAGCTCATGGCCCTGCTTGGATGGGTACCGTGGCAGGGCATTGAAAACAGCATCCAGCCGAGGTTCATTCACAACGTGTCCGGACGGTTTGAGTCCCGCTTTTCCGCGGTAAAGATACTACCGAGTCCGGCGGTAATGTTGAAGGGGATGGAAGGTTCCGCCCTCGGCATATGGGTCGCACACGGCGAAGGCCGGGCATATTTCCCGGATAAAGACATTTTAAAAAGAATAGAGGCAGACAACCTCGCGCCTGTCCGCTATGTAGATGACAGCAATGAGATCACCATGCATTACCCGTTCAATCCGAATGGATCGGCCAACGGGATCGCAGCGCTTTGCTCCCCTGATGGACGGCATCTGGCTGTAATGCCTCATCCTGAAAGGACGTTTCTCAAATGGCAATGGCCGTGGAAGCCGGAGAATATAAGGGCGTATGGCAATACGTCCTCACAAGCGTCGCCCTGGCTTAGGATGTTTCAGAATGCGCGGGAATGGTGCGATAATAACAAGTAAGTTTTGATTGGTCTGTCTATCCTCACTCTGTGCAGATGAGCACCTGGTCGAGTTCGTCTATGATGGGTTACTTTCAGACAGATAACCTTCTTTCACGAGGAAGTCTTTTGCTTTTAATATCGCAATGCCGCTGTATGTCCCCATATCAAGGAGATGCTTGTCCCCTGAGATTATATAATCAGCCTTGCCGTCAACAGCGCATTCAAGAAATACGTTATCAGTAGGGTCAGCCTGAATTATAGAAAGCTTTGTTTGGACTTCTACTAATTCAGCCCTGCTTCTTAAGCTCTTCATAAAGGGGACTATTTCTTTCGGTGAGACGCCGAACTTAGAATAGCCCAGTACACGGATAAACTCAATCTCCATGTCCTTACTGACAAGCATAGTGATTTTTCCGGTGCGGGCCAGATCAAAGACACTTCTCGGAGGTCCCTTCCAGAAAAAAGCAGAGATTGTAACATTAGTATCCAGAACAACACGTTTCAACGGACACCCCGTGATTCATGGATAATTTTCTCAATGTCATTTTCAGTTAAATCGGAGAACCCCTTTTCTTTTGCAAGCGATTCTGCATAACCGTATACATCAGTTTCTTCGACAGGCATCAAAAGAACATCAAAGACGCTTCCTATTTCCTTTGCCGCATCCTCAGGCAATGAAAGATGCCCGTCAGGCAGTACCTTCCCTATAAATCTTCTGGCGGTAGTTTTCATGCGTAATACCTCCTTTTGTATATTTTAATTCTATATCAAAATATGATCTTTTCCTAATCCTCCTCTATAGCATTGGTTAACGTTCCGGTCTTTGTCGGAATCCTGATTAAAAAGCTGTCGGGCTTTTGCGCGTAGATGATGAACTTTGCTTCGTCCAGCCCTGACGCCTCATATTTAAAGCCGTTGTCAGTTATTACTTCCTGCTGTCCCATGAAGTACGCGCCAAGCTCTAACAGATCACCGGGGACTGGGATTTCCTTTGCGTCTTTCAAATGCTTTGAGTCAACAAACTCCTCCTTAATGGAATGCTCTGACGAGGCAACTTCAAAAGGATATGAGCCCTTTGTTATAAACTCATTGAGCCAAGATATTACCTGACCCGTGAATTCTCTTTCATTGGATTTAATGTCCGGCATAGGTTATTTATTTCAAATCAGTAAAACGCTTTCTCTATTCAATCAACTAAGATGAAAAAGGTCTCCCCCTTTAAAAAGCTACGCATGATTTTAATCTAACATCAGGCCAATCGGCAAGAGAAAAATAGTGGCTATACATATTATTGGATTGGAATTTTGTGTATGCATAAATGTTATACTAAGACTCAAAAAATAAATCTTAACCATTAACGTATGTCATTGAAGGAAATCAGTAAGCTTATCAGCAGGACCATATCAAGTCCGCTTCCGTATTTATCATTGTCTGAAGATAAATTCCACGATGAATGCGGGGTGTTCGGCGTGTTCGGTCATCCTGAGGCCTCAAATCTTACTTACCTGGGACTCCATGCCCTCCAGCACCGGGGGCAGGAGGGCGCAGGCATATGCTCTTCGGACGGCAAGCAGGTTTATGTTGAGAAATCCATGGGCCTTGTCGCTGATATTTTTTCCGAAAAAAGACTGAAGAGACTGCCAGGTAATCTTGCAATCGGACATAATCGTTATTCAACCGCAGGCACAAGCTCCCTGAAAAATGTTCAACCCCTGATGGTCAATTACGCTTTAGGTTCTCTTTCAATCGCACATAACGGCAACCTCGTCAACGCCTTTGAGCTGAAAAATGAGCTGGAGTCTCAGGGCGCCATATTCCAGTCTACGGCTGACAGCGAAGTGATCGTGCATCTGATCGCAAGCTCCAGGGCCGGGGGACTGCACGAACGCATAATCGACACGATGAAGAGTCTTTCCGGCGCATACAGTTTGTTATTGATGAGCGAGGACGAGCTTATTGCGGTCAGAGATCCCTTCGGCTTCAGGCCCCTGAGTATCGGCAAATATGACGGAGCATATGTAGTTGCGTCCGAGACCTGCGCCTTTGATCTTATCGGCGCGCAGTATGTCCGGGACGTTGAGCCGGGGGAGATGGTGATTATTAATAAACACGGCCTGCATCATGTGCGGACTCTGCCATCACAGAAGCACGCATTCTGCGTCTTTGAATTCATATACTTTGCAAGGCCGGACAGCAATATATTCGGTAACCGTAATGTCAATAAAAAGAGAAAAGAGTTCGGCCGGGAGCTTGCAAGGGAATATCCCGTCAACGCGGACCTGGTTATCGCCGTGCCTGATTCGGGTGTGCCGGCAGCGCTCGGGTTTGCGGAAGAGAGCGGCATTCCTTTTGACCAGGGGCTGATAAGAAACCATTATGTGGGCCGTACATTTATTGAACCGAGGCAGTCCATCAGGCATTTCGGCGTGAAGATCAAATTGAACCCCATTCGCCAGATACTGGAAGGCAAGCGGGTAGTGGTCGTTGATGATTCTATTGTGCGCGGCACCACGAGCAAGAAGATCGTCAAGATGATCAGGGAAGGCGGGGGCGCAAAGGAAGTGCATTTGAGAATCAGCTCCCCCCCCACCATGGGACCGTGTTTTTACGGGATCGACACCCCCACAAGAAAAGAGCTGATAGCTTCAACCCACACTGTCGATGAAATAAGAAAATATATAACGGCCGATTCCCTTCAATATTTAAGTTTGGAAGGATTGATGGACGTTGTCCCAAGCCCTGAGAAATACTGTACAGCATGTTTTAACGACGACTACCCGGTATTCGGTCCGCGGGACAAGGTTGAGCAGATTGAGCTTTTTTAGGGCGGGGCTAAAGTTCAAACAATTTTTTCCGAAAATAAATGCCGGAGGTCCGGAAATAATTAAAACCGGCTTATTGGTTTAAACTGATTTATAAAAAAGATACAAAAAATGTCAAAAGGGTTTTCTAAGTTTATACAATTAGGAATCGTTGGCATCTGGCTCTGCCTCATATCTGTTCTTGTCTACCGTCATTACATCTCAGGCGTTGAAGTATCTGAGCTCCGGGCCGTCTCCGGAAACCAGTTCAGGACCAGTGAAGAATGGCTTGGTGTCTATTATCAAGACCGGAAGATCGGCCATATCAGGACTTCAACCGAAAAAATAGGGGATGAGTACCGCTTCACCCAGTCAGGCGAAACCGAAGTCACCAGGGAAGGCAAAACCATCAAAACCACCACCAGCTTTAAATGCCTGACAGACCTTTCATACAGGATAAAGTCCTTTGAATTTGAAAGCAGGTCGGGAGAGACCTTCTTTAAGTCTCATGGAGAACTTGATAAAGACAATGTGCTGTTGGTCTTTATGGAGACGGATAAACAGAAAAAGACTGAAACCGCAGACATCCAGGGACAGCCTTACCTGCCCGCGACTGTCAAGCAGGCTTTTTTTGCGCGCGGGCTGGAGAAGGGAAAGCGCTTCAGCATTCCTATGCTTGACATCTTTTCATTAAGGGTGACCGATGCAGTATTTGAAGTCCAGGATCTCGTCCCTGTCAAGGCGGGAAGTAATGTTAATACAGCATACCGGTTAAAGATCGGTGACAATTATTCATGGGTCAGTGAGGGCGGCATAACGCTAATGGAAAAAGATGCTTCCGGTATCATGTACCTGGCGGAGAAAGAGACTCTGGCAAAATCAAAAGACGCCAGGGCTTTTTTTGATTATCTTTCCCTGCCTGCGCTGAAGGCAAATAAATTATTATCCAATCCGGAAGAGCTTTCAAGTCTCAAAGTCCGGCTTACCGGCCTTGATTTGTCCAGGTATCCGCTGTTAAATGAAGGACGCCAGGTTTTAACAGGAGACATCCTGACGGTCCGTAAAGAGGATGAGACATTATTAAAGGACAAGACCTATCCCTTGCCTTATGCTGGAAAAGAACTGGGGCCGTTCTTAAGCCCGACGCCGTTTGTTCAAAGCGATCATCATACGATCATATACAATGCGAAGAAATTCGTTGCCTTAGAGAAAAACGCATTTCTCCTTACGCGGTTTCTGACTTCAAATTTGTATTTGAGCATGACAAAAATTCCCTCTTTCCATATAATCCCTGCCATGGATATTTTCAACAGCCGGGCCGGAGAGAGCAATGAACATACGGTGCTGTTCACGTCATTTGCCAGGGCCGGGGGAATGCCTTCAAGGATGGTCGGCGGCCTTGTGTATCTGAAGGGATATTTCTATTATCATACCTGGCCTGAGGTCTGGCTTGGGCAGTGGGTGCCCGTAGACCCGTCCACGGGACAGTTCCCGGCTGATGTAACACACATCCGCCTTATGGAAGGAGATATAGACAAGCTGGCTTCTCTGGGAGAAGTTATCAGGGGCATAAAAATTGATATAATGGAGGCGCTATGATAGTACTTGACCAGGTTGTGAAGAGCTACGGAAATCATATGGCCGTCAACAATGTCAGCTTGAAGGCGCAGGCCGGCGAGATATTCGGCTTTCTCGGTCCCAACGGCGCAGGCAAGACAAGCACAATAAAAATGATGATGGGCCTTATGAAACCGACCTCCGGCACAATTACAATCGGCGGCCATGATATACAGAAAGACCCGGTTTCGGCAAAAAAAATCCTGGGCTATATCCCGGACCGGCCTATTCTCTATGAGAAGCTCACAGCCTGGGAATATATGAAGTTTATCGCAGGACTTTACAGCATTGATAA
Organism: Nitrospirota bacterium; assembly: GCA_016222915.1. GTDB lineage: Bacteria > Nitrospirota > Thermodesulfovibrionia > UBA6902 > UBA6902 > UBA6902. The sequence continues at coordinate 18,588 of JACRQA010000049.1, forward strand.
AAAGGACCTGGAGGAAAGGGGCCGGAAATTCCTTGAGATCTTCGCGCTCGGGGACCGGGCAAATGACCTTATTGAAAATTTTTCCCATGGGATGAAGCAGAGGCTTAACCTGTCGGCTGTATTCATGCGTGATCCCAGGGTGCTGATCCTGGATGAACCGCTTATCGGACTTGATCCGAGGGGCGCCAGGCTTTTTAAGGAAATACTGAATACCTCACGAAATAACGGGATGTGTATATTCATGTCCACCCATATCCTTGAGATAGCGGAGCAGATGTGCGACAGGATGGCCATCATTCACAAGGGCAGCATCATATCCACCGGGACGGCCAACGAAATAAGGGAGCAGGCGCACTCTTCTGAAAGCAATCTTGAACAGGTATTTCTCCATCTAACAGGCGGAGAGGACGTTATGAATATTGTAAAAGAGCTGCAGGGATAATAAGCCGCATTATCGTAAAAGGTATTATGTTGGTAAATGTAATATGAGAGAGTTTATCACCATATTTTCACCTCAGTGGTGGACATTTAAAAACCGGCTGCTGCGTTCCGGCCGGCAGTCTTATATAAAGGCGCTGTTTGTGCTTCTCCTTGGGGGAGGTTTCTGGACCGCGGCCCTCCATTATCTTACGATAGTAATGACCCGCCTTCAGGGGATAGAGGGGGACATCGGGATTGTTATAGCATTAAAAGGGCTGTCGCTCCTCCTGATGCTCGTTTTTTTTCTCTTGATATTCAGCAGCATGCTTTCAGGAATAAGCACCTTCTATCTTTCAAGCGACCTGCCTGTTGTCCTGTCGTCTCCGGTGTCGTGGGAGAATATTTATCTTTCAAAGTGGCTGGAGACTGCTTTTAAGTCCTCATGGATGATATTAGTTGCGGTGTTCCCCGTATTTATATCCATGGGGCTGGTTTTAAAGACGACTGCAACATACTATGTCGTTCTGGTCCCGGTGCTCACGATATTTATATTGGTCCCGGTTGGGATCGGGGTAATGATAAGCATCATTCTCATGGCGCTGGTGCCGGCAAAGAGGGCCCGGAACCTTTTTATCTTCCTCGGTCTGCTGATAACGGCCCTGCTTTTTTTACTTTTCAGGTTCTTGAAGCCAGAGCGTTTTGCCAATCCCGAATGGTTTGCAAACCTTACCCTGTTCCTCTCTGAAATGAAACTCCCGGTGTCCGTGTTTCTTCCCAGCACGTGGACCACTGAGTCCCTGATGCCTTTTTTCAGGGCTGGGGGCGGAACACCTGTATTTTATATGGCCCTGCTGTTATTCACGGCAGGCGCATTCATTGTCCTGGGCAACTGGCTGTTCAGGGCATATTTCTACTCAGGGATGATAAAGGCGCAGCAATCACGAAGCCCCCTGGTGGGGACAGATAAACAAGGGGCCGCAGGCCTTATTATGTCCGTCTGGCTCTTTTTTGCTAAGGGCCACAGAAAGGCGCTTTTTGAGAAAGACATCGTGACTTTCTTTCGTAATGTAAGACAGTCGTCGCAGCTGCTTTTGCTCTTTGCCATTATCATTATCTATCTCTTCAGCATCAAGGCCCTGCCTCTTGAATGGGGGACATATCTCAGTCTCCAGCTTAAATACGTAATCTCCTTTCTTAACATAGGGCTTGTGGCATTTGTCATTACGGCAGTGGCTGCGCGGATTGTCCTGCCCTCCGTTGAGAACGAAGGAAGGGCGTTTTGGATAATCAGGGTCTCGCCGGTCAGCATGCGCGGGTTCCTCTGGAGCAAGTTCCTGATGGCCTTTGTCCCGCTGCTTATGCTTGCGCTTATGCTGATTGTCATTTCAAATATATTGCTGGGCGTCAAGATATGGTTCACATTGTTAGGCGCGGGAACATGCCTGGTGCTTGTCGCTTCAATAACAGCCCTCGCTATAGGTATCGGGGCATATAATGCAAGGTTTTCTCCGACAGAGACGGACCGGGAGCAGACAGGCCTTCAGGGAACCGCCTTTATGCTCCTGGCATTTGCAGTGATAATAATAACGATCATGCTCGAGGTCTTTCCCACATTAAGCATGTTCATGAAAGAAGTGAGTAAATCGGAGCTGACATTCAGAGGCTGGGCAATCATCGGGGCCTTGCTCTCCGCGGTTTTCATTCTAAACAGTTTAGTGATATGGACGGTGATGAGAATGGGCGAGAAAAAGCTTTTGGCTTTGGAATGATATTAACTAAATCTCTCTCCCACCCGAACAAGCCGGGACCAATGATACCCGCCATATCCGGCCCCGCTTTTTAGACTTCAATAAGATTCGCTGCCTCCCCTGTTTGAATGACCCGATGCAGGACCAGCCGTCTCTGTCAGTCATTATCTCTGTTTATCACAGATACGTCAGATGCGTTGAGACCGTTATAAGCGGAATCAGTGCTCACCGCAGGATATGTCACCACAGTGTATGGCTGGTTGCCGTCTCTAATAAAATCATTTACACCGGTTACCGTGACCTTCTGTGCTATATTCCAGTTAGTTGCCGTGAACCATAGGCTGGCCGGTGAAACTTTGCCCTCTGTAGTATCGGAACTGCTAAGTGCTATGGTCACACCCGCCTTCGGTCTTGTATTCAACACAACCCTGAAGCTCGCTTTGCCGTGCGCCTCTGTCGTCACCAGTCCGCTTGTCGGTGTTACCGTTATACCCGCTACATCGTTATCATTATTTGTTACTGATACGTCCGGGGCATTTATTCCATTGTAATTAATGTCCGTGCTTGATGCCGCTTCTGTTGTGATGGTATAGGCTATACTGCCGTCTATATCATAATCATTCACTCCTGATACAGTCACTGTCTGAACCGTATTCCAGTTTGCCGATGTAAAGGTAAGACTTGCAGGTGACACCGTGCCTTCTGATGTGTCGCTGCTGCTCAAACTTATGGTTACATTTGCCGTCGGTTGAGATTTAAGCTTCATCGTAAAGGTCTCTCTCCCGCCCGCCTCTGTCGTCACCAGTCCGCTTGTCGGTGTTACTGTTATTTCTCCTGTTGATATGTAGATTGCATAATGAAAAGACCCGGTTGGAGCAGGCAGCGGTGTCAGGCAAACGGCATCATCAGCGATGACTTCCAGGGTCTTCTCCCCGCCTGTCCAGCCAGTGGTGCTTACCTCCTGCGCCTGAAGAGAATCACCGGCAAACAGGATGGCCCCGCCCAGTATGCTATTAATTACAAGTTCACCGTCAAACACCAGGTCTGAACTGATACTGTCTATATTATAAATTCCAATTGCGATAACGTTCGTGCCTGACACAAGAAGCCCCGTGTACGCATCAAGATTAAATGTCTGATATGTCTGGTTTGATTCATGGGCTACAGCCCCCCCGTTCCACACCGGAGGGTTGCCGGATACGCCCGCTGCAATGACCAGGGTCCCGTTAATATATACAACCATTCCGTCATCATACGTAGCATTAAAACGCAAAGACGTTACCGCGCCTGGATCGCATATAGTAAATGTCTTACGGAAGTATTCGGACATCTGCCCCGGCGCGCCGATGAGGGTAGTGATGTAGGTTTCTCCATAACCTAATATGCCCCTGCCGGAATTCCATCCGCTGTCATTGTACCCGGCATCTTTCCATGTGGTCCCGATGTTGCCGTTATTGGCCCCATTATATTTCCATGTGTCCCGTTTAGTAATTATTGAAGCATTGGTAAGGGCGGGACAGCTTCCCGGCGCTGTGACCGTGTAGTGTAAATTTGCAGCATTATCAGCAGGCACTATTGTTGTAAGGTCAATCGGGTCCCCGGAAAACGTCTGCCCCCAGGTTATCGAAACAGACCCCGTTTCAACACAGGTCTGACCGGAAATGGCGCTTTCCATTACCTGGAACACATCTGTATTATCAAGATAATAACCGCGTACAGAATCCGGTCCCCTTGTGGCATGGCCTGATAATAGCGAAGACCCTGCACCCCGTGCGTATAGAGGGACCAGGGAATTCGAATGCCCTCCGCTATTCCATTGCCAGTGTACCTTCTCACCAGCGTCAATGATGTTATCATTATCCGTGTCCTCCCAGCTTGCCCGACGGCCTCCGGCGCCGGACACAATTTTCTCTTTGGCGAGAGTCGCATCGTTAACATTGCCAAGTAACTGGTTTGGAAATACTCCGCGAGCTTTAGTCAGATAACCGCATTCGTGATCGCCGGTCACAATAACGAGAGTATTGTCCCAATCGCTATCATTGGCAGGGTCGTTTAGCCAGTTAATTACAGTCTGGACGGCATTATCATAGTCTTTCTGTTCACCTATCATCTGGTTCATATTATTTGCATGAGAGGCCAAGTCAACAGCGCCGCCTTCAATCATGAGTACAAAACCGTTTGGATTTTTACTAAGCACCTTTAATGCCGCCAGCGTGCTTTCAGAAAGGGTCGGATTTTCAGCGTTGTATCCTGAATCGTTGGCATTGTGATAAACGTGGTCGAATAGCCCTGCTAACTTGTTAGTGGCCGGATTATCGGCTTCAGCCATCAGGGCTCCTCCGCCGTCTACTCCAGCCTGCCGTTCGACAAGAACATGCTTGCCCGGCTGGCCGTTTTCATTTCTCAATTTGGTGAGAATCTGACTGCTCACATAACCCGAACCGCCTGCGCCTATAAGGACGTCCACAGGCGGAATTGTCGGCCCATGGCCTCCGCCATACTTTAAGTCCGTTGCAATCGTCCCGGTAGTGTTCGGATTACCAAAAAGGCCCTCGTCCGCTATGGCAAAGGGAGTGCCCCGATCATCATTATGGGCCACCCATGCTCCAGGCGTGGCATGTGAAACAGGGACCGTGCTGATAGCGCCTACAGCCTTGCCAAATTCTTTTGCCTGCTCCCCTATCGTGAATAAGGCGGTTGATCCATCTGCAGAGACACTGATTCGCCCGTTGGCAGTTTTCAATCCGGTATAAAGAGCAGTCCCGCATGCGGCGCTGTCTCCATAGCCTGACACTGCATAATTAAAATCAGACCACGCCTGGGTCGTATTATAACTGCCTCCATCAGGAAACGTTGACATCCACTGTTTGGTCCAATCGGGGTCGCTCTGGTAGAGAGGGATTGTCCCGGTATAACTATTCGTCGCCTCGATATGTTTCGCTCCCCAGCCGTCTGATATCATCAGAATAATATACTTTGCATTTTCCCCGTAGACATCCCCATGGACGGGGATAAGAAGGACCAGAATGGCAATGAGAACAATATATAATGAAGAAAGTAATGACTCCCTGGATTGTGAGTTATTCATATTCCCCCTCCAATTAATTTGCTAAGGGTATAAAGAATAATCCTGTATCCTGACCTGAAAAAAAAGGTATATGTTTAAATTATACCTCAATATAGGCACAATATCCGGTGAAATTTAACTTGCCTCCCTGCAGGCGTAAAAAGCTGTGGCGGGTTGATTCGCAATAAATTGATTTATTCTTCTTTATATCAACACGGTTATCGGCAGGCAATTGCTCTCTTGCTTTACACGGACTTTATATTGTGATAATATTTAGGCTGATTAAGATATAATTATTTTGACCCTGTAAATGCGATTAAGATAATGCAGACATTGATAAATAATCAGCACTGTTATAATTACTGATTATTTCCCAACGCCTGCATTATGTTAAATTAGTGTTCGGGTCAACCATCTAATTTCTTTGGAGTAAATTAATTATGAAAATTGCCATAGGTATGGATATAGGCGGCACAAACACAAAGACAGTCATTGCCTCTGAAAGCGGTGAGGTGTTGTTAAGCAGCAAAAGCCCGACCCCTGCTGTGACTGAAAAAGGCAAGGACAAGATTCAAAGCCAGTTGATCAGCAATTTGAAGGGGTTTCTCAATGAAGCGTCCGCGCAAAAGATAATCTCGGAGACCTCGGAAATTTCAGGCATAGGCATCGGCGTTGCCGGGCTCATCGACAGGAAGCTCGGCAGGATAATCCAGTCTCCCAATATTTCCGCAATAAACGGCATAGCCCTCAGGGAAATCTTTGAGAAGGAATTCTCCCTTCCGGTAATGGTTGAAAATGACGCCAACTCCTACGCCTATGGAGAAAAATGGATCGGCGCTGGAAAAGACCTGGACAACTTTATTGTCCTTACATTAGGCACAGGCCTTGGCGGCGGTCTCATTTACAAGGGCCATTTATATGAAGGCCCTATGGAGGTGGGCCACATGACCATTGTGCCCAGCGGCCGTTATTGTACCTGCGGTAGCTCAGGCTGCCTGGAATCTTACGCCTCCGGAAGGGCCATCGTGGACAAGGCCATATCTTCTCTGGAAAAAGGCACTGAGAGCCTTCTCTCAAAATGCTGTGACGGCAATATCTATAAAATAACCCCGGAGATGGTATTTGAAAAAGCACTCGACGGTGACAGCCTGAGCAGGGAGATCTTCAGGGAGGTCGGGCATTTTCTCGGTATCGGGGTCGCCAACCTGATAAATATCCTGGGCATTGATGCCGTGATAATCGGCGGCGGACTTATCGGCGCGTGGGACATGTTCATCGAAGAATTATCAAAGGAAGTCCAGAAAAGGGCCTTTAAGCTTCTTTCAAAAGACGTAAAAATCCTCAAGAGCGCACTGACAAAAGACGGAGGTTCAGTAGGCGCTGCCGGGCTTCTTTTTAATAGTCTTGCCGGAGTTCCCGACCCAAAGGCCTCATAAAATAATGCCTGGAAGTAACATCAGAAACTTTTCCATGATAGCCCACATCGACCACGGCAAATCCACCCTTGCCGACCGCATCCTTGAGTTAACAGGGGCGCTGACACAAAGAGAGATGACCACCAACCAGGTGCTGGATTCAATGGACCTGGAACAGGAGCGCGGGATAACCATAAAGGCCCACGCGGTAAGACTCAATTATAAAGCGCTGGACGGACAGGACTATATTCTGAATCTCATCGATACGCCGGGGCACGTTGATTTTTCCTATGAAGTGTCAAGAAGCCTGGCCTCATGTGAAGGCGCCATTCTTATAGTCGATGCATCACAGGGAGTGGAGGCGCAGACCCTCGCAAATACCTATCTGGCGCTTGACCATGATCTTGAGTTGATCCCGGTCATAAATAAAATCGATCTTCCGGGCGCTGAACCTGAAAGGGTAAAGGAAGACATAGAGGAGTCTATCGGCATTGACTGCAGCGACGTGCTGCTGACTTCAGCTAAAGAGGGCAAGGGGATCCGGGAAGTCCTGGAGGCGATAGTAAAAAAAGTGCCGCCCCCCGTGGGCAGCGTAGAGCTTCCCCTGAAGGCCCTGATTTTTGACTCATGGTTTGATAACTATCAGGGGGTCATAGTGCTTGTCCGTATTTTCGACGGCGAGCTCCGCAGGGGCACTAAAATCCTGTTCATGGCAACCAATGCAATTTACGAGGTGCAGGAGGTCGGCGTCTTTACCCCGGCCAAGAAACCGGTTGACGTCCTTAAAGCCGGAGAAGTGGGCTACATAACCGGCGCTATCCGAAATGTATCGGATTCAAAGGTCGGGGACACGATTACCAATGCTGATAATCCCGCGTCCGAGCCGTGTCCGGGTTACAAGGACATAAAGCCCATGGTATTTTCCGGCCTGTATCCCGTAGAGACCAATCAATACGCGGACCTGAAAGATGCATTGGGAAAACTCAGTCTCAATGACTCATCGTTCAAATTTGAGCCCGAATCCTCAACTGCATTGGGTTTCGGTTTCCGCTGCGGTTTTCTCGGGCTGCTTCACATGGAGATAATCAAGGAGAGGCTTGAGAGGGAGTTCCAGCTGAACCTTGTGAACACCGCGCCTACAGTTGTTTACAGGATCATCAGGACGGACGGGAGTGAATTATTCATCGACAGTCCTGCTAAACTGCCGGACAAATATGACAGGATCGAAGAGCCTTTTGTATCTATATCTATCTTTGTGCCCTCAAAATTTATCGGCCCGATCCTTGACCTCTGCCAGGAAAGACGGGGGATACAGAAGGAGTTTAATTATTTAGGCAAAGACAGGATCGTAGTGACATATGAGCTTCCCTTAAATGAGATTTTGTGGGACTTTTATGATAAACTAAAATCCTCGTCAAGCGGCTATGCCTCTATGGATTACGAGTTTATCGGCTACAGGGAGTCAAAACTCATCAAGCTTGATATCCTTATCAATGGAGAGCCTGTTGACGCGCTTTCATTGATTGTCCATAAAGACAATGCTTATTATAAGGGCAAACAGGTTGCGGAAAAATTGAGGGAAGTTATCCCGAGGCAACAATTTGAAGTTATAATCCAGGCCTCAATCGGGAGCAAAATTATTGCAAGGGAGACCATTAAAGCAATCCGGAAGAACGTCCTTGCAAAGTGTTATGGCGGCGATATAACCAGGAAAAGAAAGCTCCTTGAAAAACAGAAGGAAGGGAAGCGCCGGATGAAGATGGTCGGCAGGGTGGAAATCCCGCAAGAGGCTTTTTTAGCGGTCCTCAAAGTCAAATGAAGGAGAGAACGATTGGCAGCTAAGAGAAAATCAAAATTAAGGGAATATGTCGAGGCCATTGTCATCGCCGTATGTCTGGCCCTTCTGATAAGGGCCTTTGTAGTGCAGGCCTTTAAAATCCCTTCAGGCTCGATGATCCCCACATTACTGATAGGCGACCACATACTTGTCAACAAATTTACTTATGGCGTGACGATACCATTGACCGACAACAGGGTGCTTATTTTCAACCAGCCCAAAAGAGGAGATGTTATCGTCTTTTCTTTTCCCAAGAACAAGGAAATGGAAGAATGTACAAGCACGTCCAAAAACATCTCAACCAGGCTCAGCAACGCGTGGAGCAGCGGGAACCCTTTTTATCTGTTCAAGGACGATTGCAAGGATTTTATCAAAAGGGTCATCGGTGTAGGGGGAGATAAAATAGAGGTAAGGAACAAAATAGTTTATGTAAACGGCGTCCCTCTCGAGGAGCCCTACGCCATACATAGTGATCTTAACATCGAGGGGTCGCCCAGGGACAATTTCGGCCCCTTTACGGTCCCGCGCGGAAGCTTCTTTGCTATGGGAGACAACCGGGACCAAAGCTACGACAGCCGCTTCTGGGGTGTTGTGGACATGGATGAGATCAAGGGAAAGGCGTTTATTATGTATTGGTCCTGGGACAAAGATGGGAAGCTATTAAACCAGATCAGGTGGAGCAGGCTGGGAAAACTGATACACTAATATGAGGCATAAAGGTACAAAGGCACAAAGGCACAAAGTGGCAAGAATATACTCTGTGCCTTTGTGCCTCTGTGCCTTTGCAACCTACTGTTAATTATGTTCACAGGACTCGTGGAAACATTCGGCGCAGTAACCTCTGTTAAAAATACAGGGAACAGCGTCAGGCTGGCTGTAAAGTCGTTATCGGAATTTGATGTAAGCTTGGGCGATAGCGTCTCGGTCAATGGCGTGTGCCTGACAGTCACAAAGCACAACGGAGACATCTCCTTTGATGTGTCGCCGGAGACGTTGCGCAGCACCAACCTGGGAAACCTGAAAACCGGCGATAAAATAAACCTTGAACGCGCCCTGAGACTGAGCGACCGTCTCGGCGGTCACCTTGTCACGGGACATGTAGACGGCATCGGCACTATTAAAAATAAGAAGCAGGTTGGGGAATATACATTTTATACATTCGAGGCCCCTGCGGAAATACTAAAGTACATCGTCAAAAAGGGTTCCGTCGCAATAGACGGGATCAGTCTTACCGTTGTTGATCTGGACCACGGGTCCTTCAGTGTCGCCATTATCCCCCATACGGCGTCCGCAACAAACATAGGGGGCAAAGGCATAGGCGACAGGGTCAACCTTGAAGCGGACATAATAGGGAAGTACGTTGAAAAATTACTTGGCAAAAACGACACGGATTCAAATCTAATGGGGCTGCTTAAAGAGAAAGGTTTTATAAATGAGTAAGAAACAGACAAAGTCGCCGAAGGCCGGACCAAAAGCGAAATTCAACACAATTAAAGAAGCGATAGAAGATATAAAAGAAGGCAGGATGGTCATCCTCATAGATGACGAAGACAGGGAAAACGAGGGCGATCTTACAATCGCCGCTGAAAAGATCACCCCTGAGGCAATCAACTTCATGGCCAAATACGGCAGGGGGCTGATATGTCTATCAATGACCCCTGAGAGGGTAGAACATCTGAAGCTTCCCATGATGGCTGATATGAACACCTCACGCTTCGGCACGGCCTTTACAATATCAATTGAGGCGAAGAGGGGGGTCACAACCGGGATATCCGCGGCTGACAGGGCAAAGACCATTAAGACCGCGATTAATCCTAAATCCGGGCCTGATGACATTGCCCGGCCCGGGCACATATTCCCGCTGCGCGCGCAGCCGGGCGGAGTGCTTCAGCGCGCCGGACAGACCGAGGGATCGGTTGATCTTGCGCGGCTGGCCGGTCTTTCTCCAGCCGGGGTCATATGCGAGATAATGAATGACGACGGGACCATGGCGCGGGTCCCGCAGCTTGCAAAGTTTGCGCGCAAACACGGATTAAAGATGGTCACGATCAAAGACCTTATTCAATACAGGATGCAGAACGAATGCCTTGTCACCAGGCTGGCGACAACAACCATCCCAACTGCCTTCGGCGGAGAATTTACAGCTACGGTCTTTGGAAATTTAGTCGATGATTCTTTAAACATCGCGCTTGTGAAGGGAGACATTTCCGCTGATGAAGATATCCTTGTCAGGGTACATTCCGAGTGTCTGACCGGTGACGTTTTCGGCTCAAGGAGGTGTGATTGCGGCTCGCAGCTCCATAAGGCCATGGCCATTATAAAGAAAGAAGGCAAGGGTGTGATCCTTTATATGAGACAGGAAGGCAGGGGCATAGGGCTTGTAAATAAATTAAAGGCATATGCTCTCCAGGACGAGGGACTGGATACTGTAGAGGCCAATGTAAAACTGGGGTTTAAGGCCGACTTAAGAGACTACGGGATAGGCGCACAAATACTTGTGGAGCTCGGTGTACGGAAGATGCGCCTGATGACCAATAATCCGAAGAAGCTTATAGGCCTGGAGGGATACGGTTTAAAGATCGTAGACAGGGTCCCTATCGAGATCAAGCCTCATGAAAAAAATATTAAATATCTTTCCATAAAGAAAAAGAAACTCGGTCATATGCTGGAGGAAGTATAAATTTTCCGTAAGGGCATGGCGCGCCATGCCCCTACAATTATATAGGAGGGAACATGAAAAAATTTGAGGGAGAGCTTCAGGCAAAGGGACTTAAATTCGCTATCATCATAAGCCGTTTTAACGATTTTATAACGAGCAAACTCCTGGACGGCGCGGTTGACGCGCTTATAAGGCACGGAGCGACAGAGCAGAATATAGACGTTATAAAAGTGCCGGGCTCTTTTGAGATCCCTCTTACTGCCAAGATAGTCGCGGGAAAAAAATCATATGATGCAGTTATCTGTCTGGGTACTGTCATCAGGGGCGCCACGCCTCATTTTGACTATGTTGCCGCCGAGGCCGCAAAGGGCATCGCCTCCGCCTCAATGGAAACGGGTGTGCCGATTGCATTCGGTGTTTTGACCACGGACACCATTGAACAGGCCGTTGAGAGGGCAGGCACCAAAAGCGGCAACAAGGGTTGGGACGCTGCGATGGTGGCCATTGAAATGGCGCAGTTATTGAAGAAGTTATGAAATGTTCTATGCAAGTTTTTTGTAGGGGCGGGGTCTTCCCGCCCCTGGGAAGGCATCACTGAAGAAGATGAGGTGAAGGAATTCACCCGCGATATTGCCGCAAGCACCCTGGACCACAGGAAAGATATCGATGAAATTATAAAAAGCGCCGCTGAAAACTGGTCAATCGAAAGAATGGCGATCATTGACAGAAACATCCTTCGCGCAGCCACATATGAGCTTTGTTACAGGTCCGATATCCCCAGCTCTGTTGCAATCAATGAGGCACTGGAGATTGCAAAAAAATATTCCACTGAAGAGTCGGCGCCCTTCATCAACGGCATACTTGACAAGATCGCACATCAGGGAAACAAGAGCACAGTAATTCAAAAAGGCCAGAGCAAAAAAGTTAAACAGAAACCAAATCCTAAATAAAAAACTCCCGCAGCGACCAGTTCGCCGCGGGAGTCGTGAGCATCACGTGATCTCCTTTATCCACCGGCAAAGCCTCCGGCAGAGGGCAGGTCACCTTCAGGAGCAGGAACAGATGCAGTTGTCTCGCTTCTTTCATGGAACTTGGTCCAATCAACCGGGCAGGATTTTGCGAATATTTCCAGTTTCCATTCGATTGACTGAATAAGCTCATTGAGGTGCCTTACATGCGGGGCGAGTATGGTTTTATCTTTCCCTTCCATATACTCGATCTCGCTCCTTAACCCCATCAGCTTCTCTTTCATGCTGTAGAGTTCATTATAAAGGGTATCACAATATCCTTTTATGTCTACATGTTTGACTGCCATGATCAGGACCTCCTTTCCCGGGCCTTTCGGCCCGCACAGGCGGCGATTGATTCTCCGCCTTATACCTTCTCCTAATCTCATCCTACCGCTATTTCAACTGGGTGTCAATAGGCAAAATATTGCTTAATTCCCGAGAGTTAAGCGCCCTTTAAAACCCACATGATATTTTATTGATAATGCGCGGTATGTTAATGGTATCTTGTGATATAGTATTATTTCAAAAATGTCTCCCCTCTCTTGCTTAATGCACCTACTGTTGGTGATGGGAGGGGATTAAGGGGAGGGTGAGCACTGTATTCTGAACACCCCCACCCTAACCCTCCCCCTTCAAGGAGGGAGGAAACCAAGGAGTATATTTACTTTTTATCAGGAGGGAATGGTGATATCACGGTATTCAAGGCCTGAGATGGCAAGGATTTGGGAGCCGGAAAACAGGTTCCGTAAATGGCTCGATGTGGAAATCGCGGCTTGTGAGGCATGGGCTGAGTTAGGGGAGGTCCCGAAGAAAAGCCTCGCGGTAATCAAGAAGAAGGCCGGATTTAATATCAAGCGTATAGACAAAATAGAGCAGACAGTCAAGCATGACGTGATAGCGTTTTTAACATCAGTGGCCGAGCACATAGGCCCGGATTCACGGTATGTGCATAAAGGCCTTACATCCTCCGACATCGTCGATACCTCCCTGGCGATCATGATGCGCGAGGCTGCGGACATCATTATCAACGATATAAAAGAATTGATGAAGGTCCTGAAGGCCAATGCCAATAAATACAAAAACACCATCCGCATGGGAAGGAGCCACGGCATCCACGCGGAGCCCACTACATTCGGCCTGACCTTTGCGCTCTGGTACGAGGAAATGAAGCGCAACCTCAGCCGGATGCAGGCCGCAAGAGAGACAATCAATTACGGGCAACTGTCCGGCACTGTCGGCACCTTCTCAAGCGTCCCGCCTTTCATAGAAAAACATGTATGCAAAAAACTCGGGCTCAAACCCGATCCGGTAGTTACGCAGGTAATACAGAGGGACAGGCATGCGGAATACATGAACACACTTGCTCTCATTGCAGGGGCAATTGAAAAGACGGCGGTCGAGATCAGGCACATGCAGAGGACAGAGGTGCTTGAGGCAGAGGAGCCGTTTGAAAAAGGGCAGAAGGGCTCCTCGGCAATGCCGCATAAACGCAATCCCGTGGGCAGTGAAAACCTGAGCGGGCTTGCAAGGGTCGTGCGCTCCAATGCAATGGCTGCCATGGAAAACATTCCCCTGTGGCATGAGCGTGACATAAGCCACTCATCAGTTGAGAGGATAATAATCCCGGACAGCACTATACTGATTAATTACATGCTGGTCAGGCTGACAGGAATTCTAAAAGGTCTTCAGGTCTACCCGGAACGAATGAAGGAAAACATCGGCAAGAGCTACGGCCTGTTCTGTTCCCAGCGTGTGCTTCTGAAGCTGACGGAAAAGGGAATGAGCAGGGAAGATGCGTACAGCCTTGTTCAGAAGGCCGCGATGGAGAGCTGGAAGCAGAGGACACACTTTAAAGACCTGCTGAAAAAGGAACCGTCAATAACCAAATATCTCCCAGCCAAAGATATAGATGCCCTCTTTGATTTTAAATTCTATACGAAGCACGTGGATTATATCTTTAAGAGGGTGTTTAAATCGTAGGGGCGAGCGTCGCGATATGGACGTGTGCAATATGCCCTACTGATCGTGAATGGGCAGGTTTAGAACCTGCCCCTACTTTTTTCTCGGCGTTTTGTATATAAAAAGATCTTCGCCGGTTATCTCGTGGAAATGGTCGGCTTCCTCAATTAATATCCTGGCGGTTGTCTGTCTCACAGCGGCAATTTCCACCCTTACACCCTGCCCTTTAAGGTGCACGACCAGCTCCACATAATCCGAGTCGCCGGACATGATTATAATGGTGTCGACCTTTGAAGCAAGCTGGGTCGCCTTGATTGAAAGCGGGATGTCCGCTGACTTGTGACAGGGGATGACGGACCCGTAATAGTTTTCGTGCAACCTTTCAGCGAATTTTGATGAAATGGACTTGCCTTCCCGGAAATAAAGCAGTCTGTTCAGGCCCCGGTCCTTAAGCAGTTTAGGTATCAGCTTATCAAAATTGATCATTGCATTCTTTGAATTGGAAAGCTCATGGATGCTCCGCTCAATATTGTTTCCGTCACAAAGGATAGCTACTGATTGATTAATGAAAATGTTTTCCTTTTCCATATTACCTCGAATTCAATTTTTCATATTCTTTGATTTTACCGGATTTCACATAGTAATCCAGCTCTTTGTCGGCTATGCGTTTTGCCTCTTTTTTCAGGTCCTGCGTGTTGTCGGAGATATAACTCCGGATCATCAGGAATTTTTCCGTCTGAATAGTGAGGAAGTCTTTGTCCACAACCGGCGTTCCCGCGTATTTTTTTCTCGCCTGACCTTCCTTTAATACTTCTGTAAATGACCTGCCTGTTTGTGCTGCGATCTTCTTTGCCTCATTTACCGCGATGTACCAGTCTGAGTGCATGATCTTATAATAGTCGCGCATGGCCTGTTTATTAAAATGGACGAAGTATGATTTGTCTTTACGCTTCATGTTAAAGGTCACCCTGACAGAGTCCGTATCGATAGTGTCCACGAAGAGGAGTTTTTTACCGTCCCTCGCTATCTCCCATTTCAGGTCCCAAAGGGTCAGCCCCATGCCGTCAAATATCTGCTGAAGCATGTATGCGCCGAGGATTGCCATGATCAATGATTTCGTAAATGTATCGCCGTCCACCCCGGAGATCATTGATGCCTCCTGGCGGCTGATGTTCCTGTCCTCGGGTTCATACTTGGTTGTTAAATCAACAATCGGGGGATCGAACCTGGTCCATGGACTAAGCGAACCAACGCCCAGTTCATTGAGGTATGCCTTTTTGTCTGCATCGCTCAGGCGGTCATATTTTCTCAGTATGGATGAGCCCGTTGTCACTCCGAGCCTTACTATGTATTCAAGTGGAATTACATTACGGTCGATATGATGGAATTTTTCATAATCATAAAAATGCCTGCCCATAACGTTTTTTAGGACAGGCTTTTCAACCTTGTATTTCTTTATCAGCGTAAGGTTACTGAGGTCGCATGGGAATCCCTTGGCATGGACCTTCCCGGTATCGCATTCAACCATTCCCACATGATGGGTAGGCGCGCCGGTCTTTACAAAACCGGCCAGAACTTTATCCATGAGTCCGGACTTGTCCTTCTGAAGGACCTTCCCTTTCCCCGCAAGTTTCTCCGACAGCCTCTTCCATGACTTAGGGTCCTGCAGCTCCTGAAACACAAGATGCCTGAAAGCGGCCCTGCCTGTATCGCTTCCTTCAATACTGAAGATCGTGCCGACGTCAAAGACCGACCCGCCGGAGGAGGTTTCACTTATAATAAGGTCCGGATGACCGGGCACGTTATAGAGCTTTTGTACCGAGCCTATGTATAACGGCCTGCCCAGCTTCAGATCGATTTTCTTTGGAAACGCAGTCATCATTTGCCTCCGGTTATACGCACGTAAAAAACAATTTAGGGTATTAAACTAACTGTTTAACGGGCAAATAGTCAATGACTTTTTGCCCGGATGTCAAGCCCGGACTTTTTGCCCGGACATGACTTTTTGCCCGGATTTCCCGGTGACTGAAGACCAATTGCTGATTTCTGACGGCTGTCCCCTGACTAACCTCTTGCATCCTTAAATGATTCTAAAAGTTCGCTATTGCTCGGATATTTCTGAAGCAGCTCTATCAGCTTTTCCATAGCGGCAACACTATTATTCATCGATGCCATGCCCCGGTACAATAATTCAAGGCGTCTGTACTCTTCCGGGTCAAACAAAAGCTCGGCACGCCGGGTACCTCTCTGTGACGCATCGATCGCCGGGAACACCCTTTTTTCGGCCAGTTTCTTTGAGAGCACCATCTCCATATTCCACGTACCTTTGAACTCCTCAAATATGACATTATCCATAGCGCTGCCTGTATCTACCAGGATCGTCGCAAGGATTGTTATAGAGCCCATTCCCTCTACATTGCGGGCAATGCCAAAAATACGGCGCGGCACTTCAAGAGCGCCGGCAGTTACTCCCCCGGACATTGTACGCCCGCTGCCCCGGTGCTGTGCGTTATGCACGCGCGCCAGACGCGTAAGTGAATCAAGCAATATCATCACATTATGCCCTGCAACAGCTTCCTTAAAGACCTCAGCCATGACCTTATCGACAATCTTGATATGACTTTCCTGACTATGGTCCATAGACGAGGAATAAACCCTGGCCTTCACACTGCGTGTAAAATCAGTCACCTCCTCGGGACGCTCATCAACAAGCAGGCAATATACCTTCATGTCAGGATACCCGTTTGTTACCGCATTACTGATGTTCTTTAAAAACGTCGTCTTACCCAACCCGGGCGATGATACCACCAGCCCACGCTGTCCCATCCCAATTGGACAAATAAGATCAAGCGCGCGGACGGACAAATCATCGCTGCCCTTCTCAAGAATAATGCGTGTATTAGGATTAACTGCCGTACCGGCAAGAAACTTTTTCTCATCATCTGAAGCGACCCTGCGCGCCGGCGCATTGGAACGCTGCGGCGGTCGTGCTTTCCCACGCCGCGGATTTGAACTAAACGATCTCATATATACTCCTTACTTTTTTAATGGTAGGTCTTCATCCCGGAGATTTTGAAAAGTTATTTCTATGCAACTCCCGGAGCTTTAAATACCTGAATATCCATAGGACGTTCATTGCCCCCTCAGTAAGTTTAGCAGATATTTCTTTTTCATGTATAGATTCTTTTTTTGTAAATAAAGTCCTGGTTCAAAATTCTACAGCAATAATAATCAGGATTATTTTACTCATATGAGTAAGCGTGAAAGCTTCTACGCTCGCAGGGATTGACAGTGCCAAAGATTTAGTCTAATAAATCGGCCCGTAATGAGTTCTTTATTCTTTGAGAAAGACCTTTTATAATTACCGATGAATAATATGACGACCGCTCCTGAGAAAAAACTTACCCTGTTCGATTCTACGTGCATCATAGTCGGTATCATCATCGGCGCAGGCATTTACGAGACAGGCCCCATTGTGGCCGCCAGTATAGGCAGCGGAGCAGGCGTTATCGGCATATGGCTCGCCGGCGGGCTGCTGGCGCTGACCGGAGCGCTGTGTTATGCGGAACTGGCAACGGCTTATCCGCGTGAGGGCGGTGATTATGTGTATCTGAACAGGGCGTACAGCGGCGCTGCAGGTTATATTTTCGCATGGTCTCAACTGGTCATTATACGGCCCGGCGATATAGCGCTTATGGCCTTTGTCTTTGCGAGGTATGCCGGGACGCTTTATGCCCCATTTGAAAACATCACCGTAATATACGCTGCTTCGGCTGTCATCCTGCTGACAGCGATAAACATCCTTGGCGTCAGGGGAGGGAAATGGACGCAGAACCTCTTGACCGTAATCAAGGTCTGCGGGCTGTTGGTCATTGCGGCTGCAGGGATGCTTGCCCCCGTTGTATCGAGCGCTTCAGTGCCTGTGTCCATGAAAATGGGAGGGCTTGAACTCGCGCTCATTCTTGTTCTGTTTACTTATGGCGGCTGGAACGAAATGGCCTATGTAGCAGCAGAGATCAAACGGCCTGAGAGAAATATAGTCCGGGCACTGGTAACAGGAACGGTTGCAGTCGCAGCATTATATGTGCTGGTAAATATCACATTTCTTCACGCGCTCGGGTATGAAAAGACAGCCGCCTCCAAGGCAGTTGCAGTTGAAGCCGTTTCCGTGGTGTTTCCTGATACGGCAGGGAGGGCCGTCAGCATCCTGATATGCGTCTCAGCGCTCGGGGCAGTCAACGGTCTCATCTTTACCGGGGCGCGTATTTCATATGCGCTCGGCGCTGAACATGCGGCATTCCGCGGCCTGGGAAGATGGAGCGGCAGCTTCGGCACGCCGGTGTGGGCGCTTGTTGCCCAGGGATGCCTGAGCCTTGCGATTGTACTCTTCGCCGGGTCTTTTATTGATACCATACTTTATACCGCCCCGGTAGTGTGGTTGTTCTTTTTGGCCGCCGGCCTGTCCGTTTTTATGCTGAGGCAAAAAGAGCCGGGCACCCCGCGTGCCTATAAGGTCACCGGTTATCCTGTGACAGTGCTTGTCTTTTGTGCCTGTTGCGTATTCATGCTGTATAGTTCCGTATCTTACGCCCTCAGGAACAAGCCGTCCGGACTGCTTGTCATGACTGTCGTTTTGTCGGCAGGAGCAATTGTCTATTGGTTTAGTAAGATAAAAAGAAAGAGGGACAGCACATAAAAGTCCTGGTTATCAAGAATGAAGAGACTCATCTGCGCAGCCTGAAAAATTCTTTCAGTATCTCAGCGCATTCATGTTCCAGTACGCCCGAGACGACCCTGATCTGATGATTAAGCCCAGGATCGTGCAATAGCTGATACCGGCTGTTGACCGCGCCGAATCTTTCATCTTTGCACCCGTAAACCAGCCTTCCCAGCCTCGCGTTTATCATGGCCCCGGCGCACATCACGCACGGTTCTTTAGTAACGTAAAGGGTCGCGTCCGTCATCCGCCACTCACTTCCCCTTGTCGCCGCGTCCCGTATAACCAGTAATTCCGCATGAGCGGTCGGATCATTTGTGGACTCTTTACTGTTATGGGCCGAGGCAATGACCTTATCATCCAGCACAAGGACCGAGCCTACCGGTACCTCGGCTTTTTCGTTTGCAGCCTCTGCCTCTTTAAGGGCAAGGCGCATGAAATATTCGTCCCTCTCACTCATTTATTATCGACTGCAGATGTGTCCGCATTCAGCGCAGCATCTACATTCTTCAATGGGCCTTTCGCAAACATGGCAGATTTCATCTTTATTTTCCATAGCTGATAAAACTGTTTCAGCATAACCCAGCGCATTGGTCCAAATCAAGAGAAGCGTATAAGAGTTATGAGGTAAGAGATAAGGGCTTGGAAGAGTCAGATCGGGTCCCGCCCTGATTATTTTCTTGATTTGACAACAATTATGTGCTTTAATATTTCATCATCGGCAGGTTCCTTATTTAATCCGGGGCATCAAAAGCAACACTTTTTCAATAGCATAAGACAAGATATTTCTCTAAAGGGAGTTGCAGGGCATTCTTTTATCGCGTCAGCTCACTTTTGATTCATTATAAACGTTCTTGAGGGAGGAACATATATATGAAGATCGGGACCCGTCAAAAAGACCTTTCAGGTAGAAATCAAGCCGTGAAGTTTTTGTTTCCATTGTCTTTGCTTGCTGCCTTTCTTTTTGCCTTTTCGGCATCGGCATTTGCAGCATGGACAACCGAGGCGGTAGATGCGCCAAAGAATTTTTCCAATATGTCTCAGCGATCGATAGCGATAGACAAAATAACAGGCAGGCCTCACATTGCGTATGGAAGGGACCATTTATACCATGCCTATCATGATGGGACACAATGGCAGTATGAAACTGTTGACGGTTCTTCCGGGGTAGGTGAGTATGCATCTATCGCCATGGGTTCAAATAATAAAATCCATATCAGCTATTTTGACAATACGTACGGTAATCTCAAGTATGCAACCAATGCTTCGGGCTCGTGGGTAGCGTCTACTATAGATTCAACGCCGGCTGTGGGAAAGTACACATCAATAGCTGTTGATACAAACGACAAGGTGCATATCAGTTATTACAACTATTCAACTCTTGATTTAAAGTATGCGACCAATGCTTCAGGCTCGTGGGTAACATCTACGATAGATTCGGCACTCGATGTGGGAAGCTACTCATCTATCGCAATGGATTCAAGCAACAATGTGCATATCAGTTATTATGATGCTTCATACAAAGACCTCAAGTACGCGACCAATGCTTCAGGCTCGTGGGTAAAGTCTTCGATAGATTCAACAGCGACTGTGGGAATGTACACATCGATAGCTGTTGATACAAACAACAAGGCGCATATCAGCTATTTTGACTTTACAAATTTCAACCTTAAATATGCGACCAATGCTTCAGGCTCGTGGGGAACATCTACGATAGATTCGACAGTATATGTGGGATGGTACACATCGATTGCTGTTGATACAAACAACAAGGCGCATATCAGCTATTGCAACTATTCAACTCTTGATTTAAAGTATGCGACTAATGCCTCAGGCTCTTGGGTAAAGTCTACGATAGATTCTGCAGACGATGTGGGGCGGTACTCTTCGATAGCACTTGATACAAGCAACAAGGTGCACATCAGCTATTTTGACTTTACAAATTTTAACCTTAAATATGCGACCAATGCCTCGGGCGTATGGGTAACATCTGCAATAGATTCGGCAGAATATGTGGGAGGACATTCATCCATCGCCCTTGATTCAAACAACAAAGCGCATATCAGCTATTTTGACTTTACGAACGAGGACCTCAAGTATTCAACGAATGCCTCAGGCTCATGGGTAACATCCACGATAGATTCGGCAGGTAGTGTGGGGTGGTACTCCTCGATAGCCCTTGATTCAAACAACAAGGCGCATATCAGCTATTTTGACAATACGAACCAGGCCCTCAACCTCAAGTATGCGACCAATGCCTCAGGCGCATGGGTAACCTCTACAATAGATTCGACACCATATGTGGGGACAAATAGCTCAATCGCCCTTGATTCAAACAACAAGGTGCATATCAGCTATTATGACCGATCGAATTATGACCTCAAATATGCGACTAATGCCTCAGGCGAGTGGGTAAAGTCTACTATAGATTCGGCAGGGGATGTGGGAGAGTCCACATCCTTAGCCATTGATGCAAACAACAGGGTGCATATCAGCTATTTTGATTATACGAACCAGGACCTCAAGTATGCGACCAATGCCTCAGGCGCATGGGTAACGTCTACGATAGATTCAACAGGAAGAGTGGGAATGTCCACATCCATAGCCATTGATGCAAACAACAGGGTGCATATCAGCTATTATGATTATACGAACCAGGACCTCAAGTATGCCACCAATGCCTCAGGCTCGTGGGTAACATCCATGATAGATACGGCAGGCGCAAACTACTCATCTATCGCAATAGATTCAAGCAACAAGGCGCATATCAGCTATTATGATGCAAGCAACCTCAAATATGTGACCAATGCATCAGGCTCATGGGTAAAGTCTACGATAGATTCAACAGGTGATGTGGGATCGTATACCTCTATGGCACTTGATATATACGGCAATGCGCATATCAGTTATTGTGATGCTTCAAACTATGACCTAAAATATGCGACCAACTACTCACCCCACGCTGACGACGACGGAGATGGTTATACTGAAAATCAGGGGGACTGCAATGATTCCAAGCCGGCTATAAACCCGGCGGCAGTGGAAGTATGCGACGGGATGGACAATAATTGCGACGGACAGAGGGATGAGGGTTTTCTCGCAGATACGTATTATGATGATATTGACAATGACGGGTATGGAAGCCCGGCAAGAGTCATTGTCTTATGCGCGCAGTTTCCCGGTTATGTTACAGACAATACGGATTGTAATGATTACGATTCAAATATTTTTCCCGGCGCTCAGGATTTGTGCGATGGCATAGATAACGACTGCTCGGGCGGTGTTGATGAAATTTATGATGCTGACGGAGACGGATACGGATCGTGCTTTGATTGCAATGACAGCGACCCTGCAGTAAATCCCGGGATACAGGAAATACTTTATGACGGTCTGGACAATGATTGCAATGCAGCCACCTTAGATGATGATCTGGACAGGGACGGATATGAGCATTCAGCGGATTGTAATGACGCGAATCCGGCGATAAATCCGGGTGTTTCTGAAGTGCCTGCCAATTGTGTTGATGATGATTGCAATCCTGCAACGTCGGACATAGCGGCAAATCCGGGCGGATGGGCTATCGAATGCATCGACCGCAATCACTTTTTTGGACACACCTCAATAGCCGTAGATTCAAATAACAAGCTGCATATCATTTATTATGATGCTTCGGACTATGACCTCAAATATGCGACCAATGCATCCGGATCATGGCTCATGTCCGTCATAGATTCTGCCGGAAGCACTGGGAATAGATCCTTAGCTGTTGATTCTGATAATAATGCCCACATAATCTACTATGATTCCTCCGGCGACGATCTTAAATATGCAACCAATGCGTCCGGATCATGGGTCACGTCGGTTATAGATTCTGCAGGAGACGTTGGGAGTAATAATTCAATAGCTTTGGATTCAACAGGTAAAGTACACATTAGTTATCAGGACAAAACTAATATGGACCTTAAATACGCCACCAATGCGTCAGGCTCATGGGTCACAGCAGCAATTGATTCCATCGGGAACGTGGGTTTATATACATCGATAGCAATTGACTCAAACAATAAGGCCCATATCAGCTATTTTGATTTGTCCAATTATGACTTAAGATACGCGACCAATGCATCAGGTTCATGGGTGATAACCACATTAGACTGGGAATCCGATGTAGGCAGGTATTCTTCCATCGCTGTTGATTCAAACAACAAGATACATATCAGTTACACTAATAACACCTCTTATGATTTAAAGTATGCGACCAATGCATCCGGTTTATGGATCACCTCTACATTAGATTCTATAGGGAGCGTAGGTAATGATTCTTCCATCGCCGTTGATTCAAACGACAAGGCGCATATAAGTTATTGGGATGGAACTAACTCAGACTTAAAGTATGCGACCAATGCATCCGGTCCATGGGTCACCTCTACATTAGATTCTACAGGGAGCACAGGCAATGATCCTTCCATGGTTGTTGATTCATGCAACAACATATATATCAGC
>JACRQA010000173.1 GCA_016222915.1 Nitrospirota bacterium
ATTATTGCTCTATGAACGGCAGAAGGGCAATGTTCCTGGCCCTTTTGATGGCCCTTGTCAGTTCTCTCTGATGTTTGGCGCAGTTTCCGGTCATCCTGCCGGCAAGCATCTTGCCCCTGTCGGTAACATAACCTCTCAGGACCTTGATATCTTTATAGTCAATGAAATCTACCTTGTCTACACAGAATCTGCAGAATTTTCTTCTCTGAAATCTTTTGTTATAACGCAATTTATTGACTCCTTATTTTTAAAATTATTCTGTTTGGTTAAAAAGGCTCTATATCAGTTGTTTCCTCAGGCGCGGCATTGAATCCCCCGCCGTGGGCTTCCATATCACCGGCGCCCTGTTTCTTTGACATAAACCGCACGCTCTGGGCCACGACCTCATGCTTGCTCCGTTTCTGCCCGTCCTCCGTCTCCCAGCGTCTCTCCTGCAGACGGCCTTCGATCAGCACGGCGCTGCCCTTATTCAAATACTGGCCGCATGTATCTGCCTGCTTCCCGAACACGACTATATTGATAAAGGTGACCTCTTCCTTGACTTCATCCCCCTGCCTGAACTTGCGATTGACCGCGATGCCGAAATTGCAGACCGACGTGCCCTGCGGAGTATATCTCATCTCCGGGTCTCTCGTAAGATTGCCTATAAGAATGACTTTATTGAACATTCTCTTTTTCCTCCGGTTGAGGTACGGCCTCCGTTGTTTCTTCAGCCTTTGTTTCAACAGCGATTTCCTTGACCGTTGCCTTTTGAGGGACTGCAGTCGCGGCCTCAATCTGTTTTTTCTTTATGAGCTTTACGACCATGAACTTGATTATGGAGTCCAATACCCTGCTTTGATTTTCAAGCTCGGCAATGGTTGAGGCGGGGGCTTTAAAAACCAGGAGAACGTAGTTGCCTTTCTGGTGTTTGTTCAGCTCGTATGCCAATTTCCGGCGGCCCCAGACTTCGGCTTTAATTACCTCTCCGCCCTGCTTAATGATTACGTCTTTGATTTTCTGGATGGTTTCTTCTACTGCAGTGTCATCAAGATTAGAATCAATGATGACCATATCTTCATAATAATTCATCAAATGCCTCCTTCTGGATTTGTTCCTTCCACAGGGGAAAGATAAGCCCTCACCCCGATGGGGCAAGAGCAAAGAGTGTAATTTTATATCATATCAGCGGACAAAAAGGCAATAAACCTCAAAATTGACTTACCCGTCTAAATACTTTAATATTCATACCATTATGGGGCCATCCATCAAGACCGTGGACTTTCTTGTTATCGGCGGCGGCGTTGCGGGCCTGAGGGCCGCCATCGAACTCGCGTCAAAAGGCAGTGTCCTCGTGCTCACTAAAGACACAATCTCCGAAAGCTCGACCGGTTATGCCCAGGGAGGGATTGCGGTGGCCCTGAGTGATGAAGATGAGGTCTGCATTCACTTTGAAGACACTATCAAGGCCGGGGACGGCCTGTGCAGGGAAGACGCTGTAAGGGCCATGGTTGAAGAAGGCCCCGGGTATATCCTGGAACTCATATCCTGGGGGGCTGAATTTGACAGGGAGGGCAGCAGGCTTTCCTTTACCATGGAAGCGGCGCATACAAGGAGAAGGATTCTTCATTCCCACGGAGACTCAACCGGCAAGGAAGTCGAGAGGGCGCTGATAAAGAAGGCCAGGACTTATCCCTCTATTTCAAGATATGATTTCGCCTTTACCCTTGATTTGATCATCAGGGACAACAAGTGTGTCGGCGCCACGGTGCTCAGGGGGGATTCCGTCATAAACATCTATGCAAAGGCGGTAATACTTGCTACCGGCGGCGCAGGACAGCTCTATTCACGGACCACAAACCCGATGATCACAACAGGAGACGGTATAGCGATAGCGTACAGGGCCGGGGCGCAGATCGTTGATATGGAGTTTATACAATTCCACCCCACCACACTTTATTCCCGAGGGGCGCCCCAGTTCCTGCTAAGCGAGGCAATGAGAGGGGAAGGCGCTGTCCTTAAAAATATTCATGGCAAGAGGTTCATGCCTGAATATCATGAAATGGCGGAGCTTGCCTCCAGGGACACGGTGACAAGGGCCATAGTATCTGAAATGGTCCGGACAAATGCAAAACACGTATACCTGGACCTTACTCACCTGGACAAGGATTTTGTGAAGAAGCGTTTCCCCCAGATTTATTCTACGTGTCTTCAATATGATATCGACATAACCGAGGACATGGTCCCCGTCTGCCCTGCCGCCCACTATATAATGGGGGGCGTCAGGACGAACCTTCATGGAGAAACAAGCATCGATGGTCTGTTCGCTGCAGGAGAAGTCGCCTGCACGGGCGTCCACGGCGCAAACCGCCTGGCCTCAAACAGCCTGCTTGAAGGACTGGTATTCGGCGCCAGGGCCGGGAAAAAAGCGGCCTGCTGTTTAAACAAGGAGGGCATTGAAGCTGCAGTGCCGGAACAGGTCAACAGTAATATAAAAGAAGACCCATCACCGCCGGCATCTTTTGACGCCGAAAAAATACGAAGCTCCCTGAGACAGTTGATGTGGAAAAAGGTGGGCATTATTCGATGTGAGAAATCTCTCGTTCCGGCAAGGAACTGGATAAACAAGCGGGAGTTTATCATGAATGCGTCATTCCAAAGCAGGAGAGAATCCGAGTTGAGGAATATGCTGACTGTTGCACATTTAATTACCGAAGCGGCCCTCTTGAGAAAAGGCAGCGTCGGGGCGCATTACCGCTCTGATTTCAAGTCAAGGGGTGAGCAATGGGAAAGGCATACTGCCTTTGAAAAGGCAAAAGCGCCTGAATGGATCGATTGATGAAATGGGGAATGCATGCGAAAAGCTAAAATCATCTGCACAATAGGCCCTGCCACCAGCTCCATTAAAGTCATCGATAGGATGATCAGGGCGGGGATGAACGTGGCCAGGATGAATTTTTCGCACGGCACCTATGAGGAACACAAGAGGGCCATTCATTCCATAAGACAGTCCGCCCGTAAATATGAAGTCCCGGTCGCGATATTACAGGACCTGAAGGGACTTAAGATACGGGCAGGCGCGATTAAAGACGGCTCCACGTTCCTTAAAAAAGGCTCGACATTAACTATTACCACAAAAAATATCATAGGTGACAATAAAGGGATCCAGGTCTCTTACCCCAATCTGATCAAGGACATTAATATAGGGGACAGCATCCTCTTTGATGACGGATTGCTCCGGTTAAAAGTCATCGGCAGGGAAAAAGGCCGGTTGCTCGCAAAGGTCCTTGAAGGCGGCCTGCTGAGAGAGAGAAAAGGCGTCAATCTTCCAGGCACAAAAATATCAGGGACTGTCTTTACAAAGAAAGACCGCGAAGACCTTGCATTCGGGATAAGCATGGGGATCGATTATGTAGCAATGTCCTTTGTCCGGGCCAAAGGAGATATCCTCAGGGTCAAGAGCTGGCTGAAAAAGCAGGGCGCCGATATCCCTGTCATTGCAAAAATAGAAAACAGGCATGCCCTTGATAATATTGATGAGATAATCCATGCGGCAGACGGCATCATGGTTGCGCGTGGCGATATGGGAGTTGAATTGCCTCCGGAAACAGTCCCGCTGATCCAGAAGGACCTGATTAAAAAATGCAATACCGCAATGAAGCCGGTCATAACAGCCACACAGATGCTTGAATCCATGACCGGCCATATGACGCCTACGCGGGCAGAAGCTGCAGACGTCGCCAATGCGGTGCTGGACGGGACCGACGCGCTGATGCTCTCAGCGGAAACCTCCATCGGCAAATATCCCGTGGAGGCCTTGAAAATGATGGACCGGATAATCAGGTCCACTGAGGAGAGTAAGACTCAAAAGTACTCCACCGACGTTGTCTCAAAACATTTTGCCCAGGCCCTTGCCGAGTCGGCATGTTCAGCGGCCATGGATATTAACGCGGGGACAATTGTATCTTTCAGCCGCAGCGGGTTTACCTCTCTGCTTGTGTCAAAATTCAGGCCCCGCGCCCCTATTACCGGTTTTACCGTCAACGAAAATATGCGCAGGAGAATGAATCTTTACTGGGGGACTTATCCTTATGTCATGAAGTTCCCGGGGAACACGGATGAAATGATATCGGAATCGGAAAAGATACTTCTTCGCAAGGGCCTTGCTAAAAAAGGGGACGCAATAGTGATCATCGCCTCTTCCCCGTTTGAGCTCGGGGGGAAATCAAATATCATGAAGCTTCACAAGGTCGGTTACTGAGCGGCCTTTGGAGGAATGGGGCTGTAGAAATCTTTTAAACGAAAGGCCTTGTTGAAATATTCATTGGCCTTATCCATGTCCTTCTTCTCATAATACGCATACCCTAAAAAATACAATGCCCCCGGATCAGGGTTCTCACTGACATATGCCTCCATTTTCTCTATGGCGGCAGTTTTTTTACCTTGATAATACAGGGAGTATGCCTCTTTCACCGCAGCCTCGTCCGCCCAGCAAAAAGAAACCGCCAGCATCGAAACCAAAATTAAGACCGGAATTATAATTTTCATAGCATCCTCCCTTATGTCAATATACTTTTACTATATTCAATATACTATACGAACGGCCTGCAACTTTCAATCGATTGAATCACCCTCTAACTCTTTTCCATTATTTAATATACTGAGTTCTTCCTTCTGTCTCAGTATCAGGTTTCTGTGGACCTCTGTCGCATGAATTGCAGGGACTGTTCCTTCCTTGAAAAATTCCACCATTTTTTCCGTGGCATTTGTGGCAAGCAGTCCGGTTAGCGGATCGATGACCGCGGTAACTATGCCGTCCGGCACAGGGAACGCCCTCTTTTCAGTATCCCCGCTGTCATAGGAGGAAATGTCTGAAAGCGCCTGCTGCATAAAAGAGACCCATATGGGAGAAGCGGCTCTTGCCCCGGTCTCTCCGTGTCCCAGGGTGCGCATGTCATCAAAGCCGACCCAAACGCCAGCGACTAATTCAGGCGTATAGCCTATAAACCAGGCGTCCTTATAGTCGTTCGTGGTGCCTGTTTTTCCCGCGGCCGGTCTATTGAGCGCCTTTGCCCTCTTGCCGGTCCCGTATTTGACTACATCTTCAAGCATTGAAGTGGCAAGAAATGCCGTTTGCGGGCTTATGACATTCTGTCCCTGCGGCACATTATTCTCAAGGACGTTGCCCTCGGAATCAGCGACATATTTCACCGCGATCGGAGGAATTCTTGTTCCCCCCCTGGCAAATACGCCAAAGGCAGTTGTCAGCTCAAGAGGACTTACGCTCAGACTGCCGAGTCCGAGGGTGAGGTTCCGGGGGAAAGGGCCTTCGATGCCGAGAGAGCGCGCAAACTTGGCGACCTTATTAACGCCGATCTCCTCAAGAAGTTTTATGGTAATTACGTTCCTTGAAAAGGCAAGGCCCTCCCTAAGTCTTGTGGCCCCTTTGAATTTGTTGTCGTAATTGCCGGGCTTCCAGTCGCCGTACTTTTCGCTCTCGTAAACCAGGGGTTCATCTATAATGACGCTTGCCGGTGTGAAGCCGTTATCCATGGCAGCGGCATACACAATCGGTTTAAATGCCGATCCGGCCTGTCTTCTGGCAGACACGGCCCTGTTAAATTCACTCTCGTTAAAATCATACCCTCCCGCAATTGCCCTTATATATCCGGTAGAGGCCTCAATGGCGACCACGGCGCCCTGGACGAGCGGGTCCTGTTCAAGGGCAAAGACGGGCCTGATGACACCCCTTTCTTTTAACCGGACCTTAATGATGTCTCCCGGTCTTAGAAAAGTCGAAAGGTTATACCGGAGTTTCCTTATAAGGCGTCCCTTTGGATCGACAAGCCTGTCAGCCCATTGCGCGTCCTCAAGAAAGAGCTGCCCCACTATTCCCATTGCCTTGACCGTCGCTGCGTTTGAAGAGACTGTCAGCACCGTCGCCGTCATGATGTCCCCCTCCCTCATCACGACTTTTTCAAAAGATCCCTGCCTGGCAAGCTCTTCCTGAAGGTCTATGTCCTTATGCCCGATCGGCCCCCTGAAGCCCTGCCTTTTATCAATGTCCAGCAGTCCTTCCTTGAGGGAATTTACCGCTGCAAGCTGCATTTTCTTATTCAATGTCGTATACACCTTGAATCCGCCTCTGTACACAGCCTCCACACCGTAGGTGTCTTCAAGATGCTTTCTTACGTATTCAAGAAAATAGTTGTTTGTGTACTGCTCCTGTCTGACGCTTGTAAGATGAAGAGGCTGCTGATACGCCTCATCGGCCTGCTTTTGTGTGATATAACCTTCTTCCTTCATCCTGGTCAAGACAATCTGCTGTCGCTTCTTGGCCATGTCAAGGTTGCTATACGGCGTATATCTGCTGGGGGCCTTTATAAGCCCGCATATAAGGGCGGCCTCGGCAAGGTTTACCTCTGAAATCGACTTGCCGAAATACGACCGCGCAGCCATCTCCACCCCATATGCCCCGCGGCCGAAATATATTTTATTCAGATAAAGTTCAAGTATCTCTTCCTTTGTGAGGTTTTTCTCAAGCCTGTATGCAAGCGTGGCCTCCTTAAGCTTCCTTATGACGGTCTTTTCCGGGGAAAGAAAAACGACCTTTGCCAGCTGCTGGGTAATCGTACTCGCGCCTTCTTTGATCCTTCCTGCAAGAATATCCTTTAAAACCGCCCTTACAATGGCGAGATAATCCACTCCCTTATGGCTCCAGAAACGGGAATCTTCAACAGCCACCACGGCCTTTATCAAATGCTCCGGTATCTTGCCTATCGATACATATACACCCTTTTCAACCTTGAACTATACGATCAGTGTATCGTCGTCAGCATAAATCCTGGTGGAAGCGGCCGGCGCAAACCCCTTGATCTCCTCTATCTTGGGTACGCCTTTGACAAGGTGCGCCGATAAGAACGCCGATAATCACAACCAGGGCCAATGATATGGATTTAACAAAAAAACTTTTCATACGAAAGTATAATAGTCATCCTTTGGATGAAGTGTCAATTTACAGCTCCAATATACTATGAAATTCTACGACTCGTTAAAGAGTGACAGGTATCGACTGGAGTAGTCTAAATAAATTCCAACTTACAAGCATCAATAATCAAATAATGACCATGCATCAAATTATCAAGGACCAAACAGCCGCTTGATTTTGTACTTTAGGTTATTGGAATTTATTTGGAATTTATAAGTTGTAATTTGGGATTTGCTTTTATAAAATTATTCATCCTCAACAAGCGATATGGCATCAACCGGACAGTTTTCCTCCGCGGCGTCGCAGCAGTCCTGAAACTCGCAGCCCTCCGGGTCAATGACTTTAGATATCCCGTCCAGGACCTGAAATACGCTCGGGCATATCTCTTCGCAGCTCCCGCATCCTATACATAAATCTTCATCAACAACCGGTCTCATAAATTATTTCTCCCTATTATTTCCCTCTCCACTGGTGGGAGAGGGTCGGGTGAGGGAGACAACAGTCTCCTATCATATTTCCTCCATGACCGCAGCCGCCAGAAGCGGGAACATGATTTCGTGGTGTCCGGTCAGGGCATATGAGTTTCCCCCTGACATAACGGGCCTCTTCAGGACGTTTTCCCGGCATCTGTAATGCTGGATAAAGTCCATATTAACGGTCGTGAAATCCCTGACGTTATGTTTCAGATTTCTTGTGACTGCGATGGCCTTGAGAAATACCTCCGGCAGAATGACCGCCGAACCGAGATTGATATAAACACCGCCTTTGAGGTCCGAGACAACCGAACAGAATAGCTTAAAGTCCCTCAGGCTCCCTTCTCCGATGGAGGCCCCATCCGCCTGCGGATGCATGTGTATGATGTCCGTGCCTATTGCAACGTGAACTGAGGCAGGCAATTTCAGTCTCGACGCAGCTGCGAGAATGCTTAGCTGCTTATAAGATGCCCTGCTGTCAAGAATATGCTGCCCGACCGCCTGGCCGATGCCGGTGCCTTTTTTTACGCCCTTATTGATCGCGTTATTAAGCCCCTGCCCGGTCTCCTTCGCCATTCCGAAAGACCCATCGCATAATTCCGATGCAACGTCCTCTGATGTATGTCCTATCGCGCTCAATTCAAAGTCGTGCACAATACAGGCCCCGTTCATGGCAACCGCAGTTATCACGTTTTTCTCCATCAGGTTGATGATGACCGGTGAAAGACCGACTTTAATCGGATGCGCGCCCATGCCGAGGACCACGGGCCTGTCTTTTTTCCGGGCGTTGACGATGGCAGCCACTACAGCCTTGAAGTCTTTTGCGGCAAGTATGTCCGGGAGGCTGTCGATAAATTCTCTGAACGTCCCTTTGTCAAACGGCTTTCCGGCTTCATCGAGCGCGACCTTGCTCTTTCTGGATTGCAACGCACAGGTTTTTATGTTCTTTAATGATATGGGATTATATTTTTTAGGCACACAAAAATATAACCTGCATGGGAATAATAGTCAAGGGAGCGAAGCAAGGAGCAAGGCCTTATCACATTCGCCTATTTGATCATCCATGCTTTTCCCTGATAATTAATCTAATTGACAGATGAAGGATTTAGTGATAAATAATCTTAGTATCGATTAGTTGATTAATTTACGGCTCGTAACAGGGGAGATCATAATGCCCGTATTGGAAAAAAGAAAAGTTGAACGATCAAATAATATCCTTATCGTTAGTTTCAGACAGTTCAGGGAGTCACATGAATATTTCTCAGGGATAACGAATAATTATTCCAACCAGGGCATTAACATGCAGACCGGGCATGTTGAACATAAGCCGGGAGAGGTCTTGGAACTGATACTGAAACATCCTTACAGTGAATTGTCTGTTGAAACTGAAGGTGAAATAGTCTGGATAGCAGATGGCTGGTATCAACGCACAACCGGAATAAAGTTCAAAAATATGGACCATGAAGCGGACAATAAGCTGAAGGGCCTTATGTCAAAGACGATAAATGCAGAAACGGGGCAGGAGAATAAGTGACGCTTTGCTTATCGTTACTGCCGGCACAAGGACTTGGTTGATTTGTCTAGAACAAATGTCCTGCACAACTATTATTGTTATTACTACTGTTTGTGCCGTCAGGGCAATATGTATTCCACCAGATAACATTATCCAGCACAGCGCCGGTCAGGTCTGCCCCGCTGAGATTTGCTCCCGTCAGGTCGGTAGAACGCATATAAGCCCCCTCAGATTTGCATTGCTCAGGTCGGCATACATCAGAGAGGCACCATGAAGGTTTGCATTTGTGAGGACGGCGCTGTGCAAACAGGCAATATCATTTCCTGCTTTATTTCCCAGCACCGTAAGTCGATGACAGGTAATTGATGATGGTCCTTGAATCGTCTTCATTAACAGGCGCACCGTATACGACAATCATTTTATGGACTATAGCAGACCATGTGTCCGCTGGAAGCCGGGGCTGCATGGTGATGTAATCAGTGCTGTGGCAGATATTGCAGAATGCGGCGGTCTCGTCTTTGCCTGCGCCTTCCTTCAACTCGCCTTCAATCACAGGGAGAATAATCGACTTAACAGCGCTCGTGTCTTCAGCAATCGCTTCGGTATTCAGTCGTATGAAAACAACCGATATCAAGAGAGCGATTAAAATAATTATGCTTTTCATATTCTTCTTCCTATACAACGTTCACTTCTACGCTTTCAATTTTGTTCCACATATAACCCGACGGGTTCCAGAGGCTTTCAATGGGCTGTGATTCGCCTATGCTGTTTGTGGCGCGGGCCATGATTGTGTATTTCCCTTTTTCAACCGGCTTCCATGTGTGGGACCATTGTATCCAGGAGTAGCGGCCCATGTCCGTGCCGCACCTGGCTTCCCTCCATGATTTACCTCCATCAACCGAGACGATTACGTCCTTGATACTGTATCCGCCTGAGAAGGCTATGCCCATGATATCGACCGCACTGTTTACCTTCAGTGTTGACCCGGCTGACGGTCCGATAACAAGAGAGCGCGTGTTCATCCTCGTAATTGGAACAGTCTTGTCCGGCTTTGATCCGGGGGGGACACAGGCGCAGGGATTGTCCGGGATACGGTAGGCAGGCTTCATCCAGAACTCCTCATATTTTTTTGAAACAACCGTGATCTCACGCAACGCCTTTACCCAATAGGTTGCAAACCATCCGGGCACGACCAGCCTTGCCGGGAAACCGTTAAGCATTGTAAGAGGTTCGCCGTTCATCTCATAGGCAATCATTATATCGTCTTCGATTGCCTTGTCGACAGGGAGGCTTTTTAGAAAGTCCGGCACTTTCGGAAGCGGGCCTGAATCCAGGCCGTCAAATACCACGTCAACAGAGCCGGACCTGATGCCTGCCTGCTTCAGGATATCTTTCAATCTGGCCCCTGACCACGTTACATTGCCCATGGCCCCGTTTTGCCACTGGCCCCCGGCAATCCTCGGCTTAAAGAAACTCCTTCCGTTGCCTGAACACTGGATCACCGCCGTGTATGTAATTCTTTCGAATTTCTTCAGATCATCCATGGAAAGTTCCAATCCCCTGTCCGTATTTCCACCTACCTTCAGCCTCCACTTGCTCAGATCAACGCTCGTCGGAATATCAGCCAGATGCCAGCGGACGAACAGTGCGTTATTGGGCGTAATGAGTTCCTTGAAGTAATGAAGTGGGGTCTCAAGCTGCGGGGGCCGTGAGGTGAGCAATATGAGATCGGTCTTCTCCGGGAATTTATAAAGGCGTCTTTCCTCTGCAAATAAGCCGGAAGGAAATCCGCCGAAGGCCGCGGCCAGACCCACAGCCCCGGCTGTCTTCAAAAAGTCCCTTCTGGAAAACTCCATATCATTTATCCCCATATGTGAGACCTTCTTCTGTATCATCTTCGTATATAGGAATTGTATTTTATTTACAGCGGAAGTCAATAGTTGTTTTCATTGATAGACGCATTGCATCATGGTTGACAAAGCGCATAAGCAGGATATACTTGAATCAGTAGGAGCACGGCTCGCCGTGCCCTGTTGTTAATTAACATAACCATTCGAGGTAAGAGACATGAGATTTCCTGTAATAAAAATAACTGCAACCCTTACAATGCTGACGGCAGTGCTCTTTTACGGCGGATGCGGAAGCAGCTCAGGCAACGGATCTTCTTCATCACCGCTAAACTCTGTACGGCCTTTTCCAGAAATTGCTATAGCCGTTTCAGCATCAGGTTTTAGTCAGCCCATCCACATCACGCATGCCGGAGACGGCAGCGGAAGGACATTCATTGTAGAGAAGGCCGGCCGCATAAAGATCATAAAAAACGGGGCGGTTTTGCAGACGCCATTTCTTGATATCTCACAGACAGTCGTGTCAGCAGGCTCGGAACAGGGGCTTTTCAGCATTGCCTTTCCCCCCGGGTATGCTGCCAAAGGATACTTCTATGTCGCTTACACGGCGCCGAGCGCAGTGCCAAACGGCGCTACCGTTGTGGCCCGTTACAGGATTACAGCCGACCCTGATATAGCAGATCCGGCTTCCGGGCAAATCATTATCAGCGTGGACCAGCCCTTTGCAAACCATAACGGGGGCCAGGTCGCCTTTGGCCCTGACGGCTTCCTCTACGTCAGCCTGGGCGACGGAGGCAGCGGGGGAGACCCGTTCAACAATGGACAAAATCTTTCCGTCCTTTTAGGCAAGCTCCTGAGGCTTGACGTGGAAGCAAATCCGGCCGCTGCAGGATACAGCACCCCGGCCTCTAACCCCTTTGTAAACACATCGGGCGCGCGTGGAGAGATTTGGGCCTACGGGCTGAGGAACCCCTGGCGTTTTTCCTTTGACCGCCTGACTGGGGACCTCTTTATCGGGGACGTTGGACAGGCAACTATTGAAGAGATTGATTTTCAGACTTCAGCAAGCAAGGGCGGGGAGAATTACGGATGGAACATCATGGAAGGCAGCGCTTGTTTTCAAAGCGCCTCATGCAACAGGACCGGCCTTGTGCTCCCGGTTGCTGAATATGACCATGCGGCTGGCGACTGCTCCGTCACAGGCGGGATGGTCTACCGTGGGGCTGAGTTTAATGCCATGAAGGGAATATATTTCTTCGGAGACTTTTGCACCGGGAAGATCCGGGCCATCAAAAAAAACGGGACAACATTTGAGAGCTCCATGCTTCTTGACACCAATATTTCAATCACGACCTTCGGTGAAGATGAAGCAGGGGAACTTTATGTCGCAGACTTCATAGCAGGCGATGTGTACAGGATTTCGGCACAGTGATTTCCAGGTGGCGCGTCGAGGCCCCGACACTCCGATATAAGAATGATTGACAATATTCTATAATCAAGTCGTGAGAATACTCATTCAAAGGGTCAAACAGGCGAATGTAGTCGTAGATGGACAAAGGGTAGCTGATATCACAAAAGGGCTTGTCCTCTTTGTCGGCATAGGGAAAGACGACACCGTAAGTGAAATGGAATACCTGTGTAAAAAGATATCCAACCTGCGCATCTTTGA
>JACRQA010000174.1 GCA_016222915.1 Nitrospirota bacterium
CTCCACGTAGCGCACATAAGCCCATAGGGTAAGCAAACCAAAGAATGCGCTCAGAAGGTCCTTGCGCTCTGCCACCCATGCCACTGATTCCACATGAACAGGATGGAGCGCAAACAGGGCAGCGACAAAGGCGCTCCGCCAATGCGCGCCGGTCATCCGCATGAGGACCAGAAAGAGCAGCACCGTATTGGCCACATGGAACAGCATGTTGACCAGGTGGTGGCCCCTCGGACGAAGGCCGAACAATTGGACATCAAGCATATGGGACAGCCACGTGAGCGGGTGCCAGTTCCCCGCGTGCCCCACAGCAGTAAATGCCCACACAACCCCTTTCCAGGACAGTCCATCTTGCACCGGAGGGTTCTCGGTCACATACATATTGTCATCGTAGTAAAGGAACTCATGTCCTCCGACCTGTGCGTAGACCAGAAGTGTTGCAAGGGCCAGCAGCAGGGAGATTGTGAGCGGGAGGGTTTTGCTTTTTGTTATCATTTTGAATACTAACACGTGATGAAAATTATTTTAAAGAGATGCCCCGCATTATTGAGGTCAACTGAAAAAATCAATAAAGGACTATTCCATGCTTTCTGCGGCAAGTATGCGGAATAATAATGACGGACGGTCCGTGCCATATATCCTGGATTTGTAATTGTTCCAGAGCCGGAGCGATTCACCCTTGTCCCCTTTGACCAGGCTGCCCAGCATGCCGGAGGCCACAAGATATCTTGTGGGGCCTTCCGGGAGATCGCGCTCTTTCTCCAGTAATGACCTCGCGGTATCTGACATGGCCTTTGCATCGCGGCGTCCCACTGCCTTGAAAAGCCCGATCCATTCCCTCTCAGTTTCTGTAAGCACGCGCGCGCATGCCCCCGATTCCAGAGTATTCCACAACGCGTCCAATTCAGCCGGTCTCAGGTACGGCGTCATCCTGTTAGCTATGTTATACAGGTTGAACAACCTGTCGGTCTGTCTGCTTTCGGGACCGCAGTCTTCTGAAAACAGCCGCTTGAGTTCAACGGCCTGTCCCATAACTTCATCAGTAATGACCTTGCCCGTGCTGCCGAAATTACCGTGCATAAAATAATCCCTCAGGGCCATGGCCATGGAAGCCGCCCTTGCTTTTGAAATATACCGGCCCTCAGTAACATTTGTCTCTTCCCATGCAGGGACGGTCCCCATTAACATTTCTGCGGCAGGCAATGGTTCATGGGTATAGCCAAGTAGCTCCTGGGCGTTTGTCTTGAGAAACTGTGTACGCGCCGCGTTCTGATCAAGGACCGGGTGATAATCCGAGTTTGCGCGCATCGGATATGAATCAATAAATCTGCCGAGGGCTTTCCTGTTGCCTATCTTGCGGACCTCGATGTCCTGGATATTTTCGATATGTACTTTTCTAAGTTCGCGAGCTATCCCTGGATACTGAAATAAGCTGTCGTCCGGTCCGGCAATAGCATTGCCGTTGCCGGCAACGATCAAAAGATCGGCATCGGTAGTCGCATACACGACAAAGTCTGAAAAGTTTGATGATACCGCTTTCAAAACCGATACAACGAGGTCGAGGTCTATTTCATAGAGCTGGATCCACTGACAGAACAAACCATCCTTTGTTAAATACAGAGAGACCAGACGGTAAAACTCCTCTGAAAAAAGCCCCGCCACTCCACTGACCCATGGGTTCGATGGTTCTGAAATGATAATGTCATATTTTTTGTTATGCATGGAAAAGAACGTCTTCGCATCGTCTATATGGATCTTGCTCCGCGGATCTGTGAAGACCGATCCGACACGCTGGCGGAATATCTTTGCACCCTCAACCATGGCCGGCTCAATTTCCACAGTGTCCACGCCGTCAAGCGAACTGTTTTGAAGCAGGACTTCTGTTGTAAGTCCCGAGCCCAGTCCTATATTCGCCACAGTCCTGGCCGCAGGATTAAGCGCCATGGGGATTGCCGCCAGAAGGGCCATGGTAGGCTCATCCTCCGTTGGTTCCCCTCCGGGTGACATGCCGATCAATGCATCCACTTTACCGTTTGTTCGAATGTTCATCGTGTTGTCCGGGCTGGAGAAAACGCTAACAGTTGCCGTCTTGCCGTCTTTATGATACAGGAGATTATTATATTGCCGGGATTTTAAGGCGCCGTCGCGGTAGACCCCCGAGGCCATCTTATAAGGATCAAGTTCAACAAAAAGAAGGTTGGCAATAACAGCGCAAACGCACAGCACGGACACGATGACAGGTATACGCCTGTTGTGATAATTCGCCTCTGCGCTCCATAACAGGGCCAGCCCGAGAGTAATGTCCAGGCCGCATCCCAGTGTGATCAACCCCTTTATGCCCAGCAGGGGCATGCCGAAATGGACCGCGAGGAAAACGCCGGCTATGGCCCCTATAGTGTTTGCTGCGTAAACAGCCCCGATACTCTGTTCCCCATGCCCCTTTTTGATCAATGTATACGTAATAAGCGGCAGGGTCATTCCTGCGCAGAAGGTTGCCGGAAGCATAACGGCCAATGCAATAGCGCTTATGGAAAGATTGAATATGGTATAGCCGGTGTCTGTTCTGCTCAATGACTTTATTATCCACTGCATGACCTCAAAGGTGTTTCCATAAAGGAGCAGTGTGGAAAGCGCCAGAAGGCCCATGAGGATTTGCACTACACCAAGGAAACGGACAGGGTTGGCAATCCTGTCGATGCGGCGCTGTATCCATAATCCGCCGAATGCAAGTCCGAAGATAAATGCGCTGAGCATGAGTTCAAAGGCATGGGTAGAACTTCCGAGAACGAGATTCAGCATGCGTATCCACCCGATCTCATAAATAAAAGATGCCGTCCCTGTGATCAGTGAGGCGGCAAGCAGAAACCGGTACCACGTAATGCCGGGACGTTCATGAATGCCGTCTTCCACTTTTGCGGTTTCCAGCGGCTGCGCCGGATGTTTTCTGACCAGCAGCCAGGTCGAGGCCCCTATGGCAATGTTGATGAATCCTGCTGTCCCGTTGGTCCCGGGCAGTCCCGCTGATTTAATAAGCATGAAGCCGCTTACCAATACACCGATGGCCGCCCCGATACTGTTTGTAAAGTAAAGCAGGGATATCGACCTGCCTGGCCTGTCGGGGAACGCACGCAGAATACCTGAGCTCATCAATGGAAAGGTCATGCCGAGGAGGATGGTTTGAGGCATTATTAATAAAGCCGACAACGACCATTTGAATGCAGTAATTCCAGCGGGGGAGTCGAGAGCCGGGATGACGACGGAATAAGAAAGCCGTACAGCCTGATCAAAGACAGTGTGAAAAACCAGGGCAAAAATACCGATCAACACTTCGGCTGCCGCGTAACCAATAAACAGCCTTTTCCATCCGGCGGAATATCTGCTGCAGATCCAGGAGCCCAGGGCCATACCGCTCATGAAAATGGCCAGCACCAGTGTTTGAGCATATGCAGCGTGGCCTAAAAAAAGTTTCAGATAATGGGTCCAGATGGACTCATAAATGAGACCGGAAAACCCGGACAGCGTAAACAGCAGAAAGAATATTTTACGGTATCCGGGACGCATTTAATATAGTATCATAGCTATGATGCAAGATATCTGATATTATCCCCCGCAGGGGAAAGACCTGGCGCGACTGTTTATATATGGCAGGCAGGGGCTGAGAAATTGACGATGTAAAAGAGTTAAAATTGTCCATGACCATATCAATGAAAGAGACACTTAACATTACAAGGTATGTATTGATGCTGCTTGTGGCGGTGTTTATATGGCTGGTGCTCGGCATGGTTTACATGGACCGTTTCATCACGCCCTTTGACAAGCTCATCCCGTGGCTGATGCCGTGGAAAGAATCGGCTTCCGGTCCGGGGGCGTCCTCAATAGAGGGCTTTCTCTCTGTTATGCAGGCCCAGCTTGACGGGTCGAAAAGGGTCGCGGACTACGCATTCTTTACGATGATAGTCTCCTTCGCCCTGTTCTGCGCTTATCTCACTTTTGTTTACCAGCAAAAACAGGGGCGGGCCCGTGAGAATGAATTACTGATGCTGAAAAACCAGGAGATCGCCAGGCGGAACGAATTCATCCGTTACATCACCGCCACCATCGGGCATGAGTTCAAAAATAATCTTGGAAGGATAAAGCGCCGGATCGACCTGCTGCATGACCTTCCCGGCGAGGTGAAAGACCGCCTTGACGACAACATGGAAAAGCTTTTTGCGGACATTGATATTTTCAAAAAGATCTCCGATGAGCGGGAGACGGTCCTTATAAGCTTTGAACAGGTCGATCTGAAAGAAATGGTGGTAACCCTGTCAGGACACTACGCCGATCTGGCTGATTTTAATTTCCAGGATTCATCTCCCACCCCGGCAATTTTTGCCTCGCCGGCCCTTTTAAAAACGGTTTTTGAAAACCTGATAGACAATGCCATCAAGTATAAAAAACCTGAACAAGAGCGTGCGCTGATCGCCTTCTCCTGTTCAGTGGACATCGACAGCAACAGGCGGTATGTCGCCCTGTCGTTCCGTGACCAGGGCATTGGAATGGATGAGCAGGAGGCCGACCAATGTTTCTATAAAAGCAAGGCATCTAACGGGGGCTGGGGACAGGGACTGTATTTCGCCAAATATGTGATCGGGCTCCATGCCGGGAAAATCAAGGTAGGAAAAGAGCACACAGCCCCTGGAAAAGGCACGGAGATAATTATAAACCTGCCGCTCGTCGAGGAGACGCTCTGATGTTTAATATACTGATAGCAGACAATGAATATGAGGACAGGGAGCTGCTGAAGCTTGAGATCAAACGGGCGCTCAAAACAGAAACGACCGATATAAGGTTCAGCGAGGCCTCAAGCGTCAGGCAGGCGCTGCAGTTGTTGACTACTCAGATTTTCGACCTCATGACTTTGGACATAGAGTTTGACAGGCTGAATGAAGGTATCGACGCCCTGCCTGAGATATTCGAAAACTACCCGACCCTCAACATTATAATCGTCAGCGGGAAACTCGATAAAAGCGAAGTCCTGGAGAGGGTATTCCGTTTTACAAAAGACAATGTGTTAAAGGGAAAGCGCTGGTCCAGGCATTTCGATGTGCTCGACAAGAAAGACGACAAGACAGAGGCCCTGCTGCGCGCATATTCTTTTGCCCTCAAGCAAAATGAAGGGGCGGACAAGATAAAAGACCTGTTCCTGCTTGCGGAATCATATCTCGAAAAAGGCATGATAGAAAAGTGCCAGGAGATTTACCGGAAGATACAGGACATCGCCCCCGGAGAGAAAGAGTCCCGTGAAAACATCCAGATTTTCAAATCCGCTATTTCTCCTCAACAGGCCAGGGAGTACTTCATCAAGGGAGATGTGGTGGTTGGGTCTCTCCTGTTAGGGCATTATCTTGAAAACCAGTTGAAGTCTTTCACCATGAGAATCCTCGGTCGCTCTGTGCCAGTGCTCTCAGACTGCCTGAAGGAGCTGGAACGCTCCGGGCTCATCAGTAAATACAGGAAAGGGTTGTTCCAGCGTTTGTATCAAATAAGAAACATGGCGATACATCAGCCGGGGGCCATAACGGAAAAAGATTTTGATGAGGCCATAAAAAACCTGGACCAACTGGAAGATCAGCTTTAGATGAAGCATATCAGAAAATTTATCATGCCGCCGGGACCGATACTCAGCATGACGCTTATCGGCCTCCTGCTGTTGAGCGCCTTATTGTATTACCGGGCCATTAAAATCCAGAGGTTCCTGGAGCCGGCCCTGGCTGTTTCCGAACCCCGTGTCAAATTCAATCAGGTCATCAATAACCTGCTGATGAAGGAATTCGGGACGACCGGCAACGGGATAACATTCAAGAGAGGATCTGTCCTGATCGACAAGTCATTTTTATTTTCCACCGCCCACCAGATGGATGGATCGCACCCTTTAATTCTCAAGAAACTAAGCCGTTTTTTCCTGTCTGTTCTTGATGACCAGTATCTGAGGGAGCGGATCAGTCTTGTCCTGGTCAGCACAAACCTCCCGCTTACCGAAGACACGAGACTGAATAGAGAGCTGAGATTTCAGGTCCGGGAAAGGACTGCCATGGTACTGAACTCTCTGTACGCGGTAGACCCGGAGCTGGAACAGAGATTCGGGAAGTACTTTGCGGTCACTGTTATCCCTGTGGACCCCTCAGGGGGAGAAACCAACTCGATTGAATTCCGTATGATACCGACCGAGAGGCTGCATATCGAGGTGCTTGAACGGCTGGAGAAGTATTCTTATTGATTAATTGAATAAAGCCGTCTGCTCTCTGTTTTTCAACAGATCAAAAAACGGCATGTTTAAATCCTTTGACTACCCAAGTAAATTCATTGTCTTAAGATATTCCAAACTTTTTACAATGAAATCGTCAACATCTATCTGTTCCGTATCAATATGAAGCTCCGGCTTGGCAAAAGGATGCTCATGATAACCACCACCCTCATTATCTATTCCGTAAACCCTGTCCCCTGCCACTATCAGGGCGAGATTGGTCTTTTGCTTTTTAGCATTGATATAAATTTGAATAAAAACTTCATGAGAAAAGCCGATTCGTGAGAATACCGTGATGTCTGTGAAATCCAGAAGAAGAATTTTTAGCCCGTATTTATTAGAAGCATCCTGTATGGACTGAATGAAATTCTTAATTTTCATTATCGGGCGCTTCAATCTTGCATATTGTTTCCTGTAAATGCCTTATGCCTTCAACTGAATGCTCCCAGTCCATAGCGTCCTTTTCGACCTCCCATGAAAAGCCCTTCTCTTTTACAACATTATTTTCTTCAAACTCTTTAAAACTCATGCCGTATTTTTTTTTCAACTGTTCATCTGTAAGCTTGTACAGTACGAGTTTTCTTTTGTACTCATTAAGCACCGCGTCCTTGATTTCCTTCTCCGGGATTAAATCAATGATTTTCATGTATGGCACCTCCTATATCGCCTATTATACAAAATCATCTCAATTATCGTTTGCAAATTTATTGGGGGATTGTGCATGTGCACGGTGCTGCAGGAATGACGATTTACATACGAGAGTATATCTATGGGGCGTTAGGAGAGACGACCGGAGACGTTATTACTTCAGCAATATAAAAACCTGCACCCTGTTGTTGTTCGTGTCCGCGACAAAGACCTCTCCGTTGGCGTTGACGCACATTTGAGACGGGTAATTAAGCAGGCCTTCCTTCCATCCCAGCTCGGACATCTGCCCGAGGAAAGAGCCGTCCTGTCCGACGACGATTATACGGCTGCCGTTGCGGTCCATAAGGTAAATGCGGCCCCTGTTGTCTGTCGTAAGGCCCGTTGGAAATCTCATCTGCTCCTTCATGCTTTCAGTAAGCGTGGCAAACCCCTCAGAGCCTTTGGCAGAGGAATATACCCTGGCATTTATGCTGTCGATCAAAAGGACATTGCCCTTGAAATCTACCGCGATGCCGGAGAAGAAGCCGTGGCCTTTCGGGAACTTGATTTGCGATTGATAAGCGCCTTCGGGGTTGAGAATGATCACGCGCTCTGAAAATACATCCAGGATATAAATATTGTCTTCCTTGTCTATCTCAAAACTCTTTGGGACATACGCCTCCGGGGAAGGCAGCCCTGCCGGTTCCACATAGCCTTTAAATACCCCCTCGCGGCTGAGACGCGCGATCCTGCGCTGCCTGCCGTCAAGCGCAAAGATTTCGCTTTTAGAATTTAATTTGACCAGCACCGGATATGTCACCTGGGGCATTACGATCTCGGCCACTTCCGTTAAAGTCCTGTCCTCAAGCTTGTATTGAAGAAGCCTGTGGTTTGCGGTGTCGGCAATGACGACCCGCGATTCATCACAGGCCACGCCTTCCGGGCTCTTCAGTCCTGCGCCCTTCTCGTCGGAATATATGGACATGACATTCATATATTTGACCGTCCCGGCGCTGAAGGCCTTCACAGGCGACAACAATACTGCCGCTATTAAAAATACATTTATTAAGGCGCCCTTCATTTCATCTCCTCTCAAGCTCCTTGTGGCACTGGATGCAGGTCTCCGTGACGGTCTCAAACTGCGACATGGCCGGTTTGTTCCCGGTCCCGCAGGCCCTGTGGCAGCTTATGCAATCAACCGACAGGTTCTTGTTCCTCGGGTCGATGATCTTTGCCCCGACGGGATGCGTTGAATGGCTCTTCCAGTCGTGGCATTTGTTGCATACATCGAAACTCATGGACGGCTTTTCGGTAAGCAGCATATGATCGGACGAATGCGGGGAATGACAGCTTATGCAGTCCCCCTCTTTTACCGGTTTGCACAGGCCCGGGTTCTTGGGATTGTTCTTTGATATCTGCTGGAGCTTCACGGTGTCCGCATGACACTTCCCGCAGACAAATATGACCGGTCCCGCTAAAAGCTTCTTTTGCTTTGCCGCGTGCGCGCTATGGCAATTCAGACAGCCGTCCTCGTCAAGGAGGGGCCAGTGTATGCGGTTTTTACTGAAGGCCGCATCGACCATTTCAGCGTGACATCCCCTGCATAACTCGACACCCTTCTTCTTAGTGGCAAGAGGGGATTGTGAGCCGGCTTCTTCATGGCACTGATTGCATTTTTTCTCGGCAACAGG
Source organism: Nitrospirota bacterium (assembly GCA_016222915.1). GTDB lineage: Bacteria > Nitrospirota > Thermodesulfovibrionia > UBA6902 > UBA6902 > UBA6902. The sequence continues at coordinate 8,602 of JACRQA010000174.1, forward strand.
GGCATGCACGTCCTCAAATATTATCACGGGCTTGTTGGAGCCGTGAGAATCATGACATGAGTTGCACCTGGAGCCGGCCACAGGGTAATTCATATGCTGCCTCGCAAAAGCGGGGTTATCGGTCTTATGACATTTTATGCAGAGCGCCGGGAGGTCGTCTTTTAAGAGGGCTTCCAATGTGCCGGACGCATGAGGGTTATGGCAATTCATGCAGTTTTCATTCACGGGCTTATGCTTGAACCTGGCTGTCTTCACCTTGTCCGCCATGTCCTTATGACATTCAAAGCAAAGTTCATTGCCCTCTTTCACAAGTACGGCCTTGTTGTCCGAGGCATGCGGGTCGTGACACTGTCCGCAATTGCCTTCAACGACGATCTGATGCACGCTGCGGGCATTTTCAGGGACCATATTTTTATGGCAGCTGACACATATCCTGGCGCTGACCGCTGCTAACAATTTGCCCTGGGGAGAAGTGTGCGGGTTATGGCACCCGGAGCATTCCCCGATCTTTACAGGGGTATGGACAAACCGGGCCTTGAGTTTTTCCTTGAACGGCTCATGACATTTAAGGCATATCTCTCCTTTGGCGCCCGGCTTCAGTCTGAATTTGTCCTGCGCTGAGACCGGCGCGGAAATCATGAGGGCGCATATTAAGAACAATGAAATCAGAAGACTGTATCGTATGCGAATTAAATCCAGTTTCATGGCTTGTCCGATGTATGGCATTCCCCGCAGGTCCCTGCCTTAAAAGGCGTATGCACGGTGTCTTTAAAAAACTGAGGGGTTTTTGAAGTGTGCGGGTCATGGCACTTGTTGCAATCCATAATGGTTGCGTCTATATTGATGTGCGCCTTGTTAAATTTGTCCGTCTTATAGTCATGGCATTCCGCGCATAATGTCTGAAGAGGCTGGGAAATAAGACCGGCCTCCGCCGACAGATGGGGCTTGTGGCACCTCAGGCACGTCTCAAGCGCGGACGGCGCATGGACATAAATGCTGATTTCATTACACGCCTTGATTGCGGCGGCATTGGCCTCTGTCTCGCCGGCTGCCTTGAGCTTTTCGCAATTCTCGTTCCAGCGCATCTTGTCTTTCAGCGCTTTATGACAGGTAATACATAAATCAGGTGTGTCCGACAGGAGAAGTTTTTTTAGTTTGGTCTTGTGCGGGCTGTGGCACTTTGTGC
>JACRQA010000175.1 GCA_016222915.1 Nitrospirota bacterium
ATCACCAAACACCTTCATCTTATGTAATGGGAATGGATAATACACCATCGTTGATACACCTTTTGATTTTAGGTAGTTCTGCAGTTCGTCTCTTTTCCCATTGAGAATCCTGATAGTGTACTGATGGTAAACATGAGCTGCGGCTGGAAGGCATTCTGAGAGACTAATGCCCTTTACTTCTTTTAATCCTTCATTATATTGTTCTCCAACCTGGCGCCTCTTGCTGTTGAATTCATCGATGTATTTAAACTTTGCCAGCACAATGGCCGCCTGCAAAGTATCAAGGCGGGCGTTGTAGCCGATATGGTCGACATTATACTTATCTTTTCCCCCGTGCTTGAGCAACATACGCACAAGCTCCATTGTTTTATCATCATTTGTTGCCACCAGTCCGCCGTCACCAAAACCTCCAAGATTTTTTGATGGGAAGAAACTGAATGAGCCTGTTGTCCCGATGGAGCCGAGTTTTTTATCCTTCCACATGCCGCCGAAGGCCTGGGCCACATCTTCGATAACAAACAGGCCGTGTTCTTCAGCTATGTTCATTATCTCATCCATATTGCAGGACTGTCCATACAAATGAACAGGAATAATGCCAACAACATTCTTGTTTGATTTTATATACTCTCTAATTTTATTGGTGTTGATATTATAAGTTCCTGGATCAATATCAACAAAGACAGGAGTTGCTCCTGACCTGAGTATTGCATCTCCTGTTGCAGTAAATGTAAATGATGTTGTGACTACCTCATCGTTTTTATCGAAATACTCTTGTGTTTTCAGTTTGATAGCCTGAGCCCTCAGGGACAATACAAGGGAATCTGTTCCTGAACATATGCCGATGCAATGTTTGGCGCCGAGATAGGCGGACATCTCATCTTCCAGCTTTTTTACCTCCGGGCCAAAAATCCATTTTTGATGCTCAAGACAGGTCTTTAAAGCAGCATCTATATCTGCCTGCATATATTCATATTCAAGTCTTAAATCGAGCATCGGTATCTGCTTCATCTATTTAACCTCCTCCTTTATGACAACCAGTTTCTTCTTTTTCAGAGCGTACTTGCTGATACAGTTCTTACATGTCGCCTTGTCCTTATTAAACTTTAACGGCACTCCGCATATGCATGCCCATCCTATCTGTTTGGCAGGTACACCGGCCATAACGGCATAATCAGGCACATCCGCTTTGACAACAGCGCCTGCGCCTATCAGTGCGTAGCTGCCGATTGTCACACCGCAGACGATTGTGGAGTTGGCCCCGATGGTAGCGCCTTTTTTCACCAGTGTCTCCAAGTATTCGCTCTTTCTCTCGACAAAGGCCCTGGGATTATACACATTTGTAAATACACAAGAAGGGCCACAGAACACACTGTCTTCCAGTGTCACCCCTTTATATATGGATACATTGTTCTGGATTTTGCATTTGTTGCCGATAACTGCATCAGGTCCAATGGCAACATTTTGCCCGATTATGCAGTTTTTCCCTATTCTTGAACCTGAGAGGACATGAGAAAAGTGCCATACTTTTGTGCCGTCCCCGATGGCAACGTTATCATCCACAAAAGAACTCTCATGGATGAAATGATTTTTTGTTTCCGGTTTTTCCGAGACCGTCTGTGTTGTATTTAACAATCCATTTTCAGCAAGCTCAAGTATCTTGAGAACGCTAAGCCCTTCGTTGCCGTCAGTTTTTGGGGTTTTCCTTTCCTGAACACACTCAATAAAATGTCTAAGCTCTTCCTTGAGAGGCTCTTTTTTATCAAGAGCAACGCTGTGGCAATCAGCCTTTTGAGCAACGGGGATTTTCCCTCCTTGCCATTCTATTTTATGGGGATATATAAATAGTTTTTCCTGACTCATATCATCAAAAACCGCCATTGCCTTTGAACCGACCACAATTAATTTCTGCTCTTTAAAGGGATGAAGCCAGCTCACGAAGATATGGCTTTTTACCCCGTTTTTGAACTCCATTGTTGTCATCGTGGTATCATAAATGCCCTCACTGAGATAATGGCCTCCAAAGGCAGAGACGCGGACCGGCTCTTCACCGAGCAGATAAAGAATAACGGATATATCATGGGGAGCAAAACTCCAGAGGATATTCTCTTCAGTCCTGAGCTTTCCGATATTTAATCGGTTGGAATAGATATATTGAATTTTGCCGAGCTCACCTGATGCAATCATTTCCTTCAGTTTTGTAACCGCCGGGTGAAATTGAAGGATATGGCCCACCATCAATATTCTGTTTTTTTCTTCTGCGAGTTGAACGAGTTCCTCCCCCTCCTTTACTGTTAGAGCAAGGGGTTTCTCTACAAAGACGTCTTTTCCTGCCATTAGAGATTTTTTTACCAAATCATAATGAGTGACAGCAGGGGCAGAGATAGCGATAGCTTTTATATCAGGCGAAGTTAGAACAACATTAAAAGAGGAGGTATAATTGATATCTGGAAAACTTTTTTTGCGTTCAGCAATAATATCCCCAGATGAGTCACAGGCAATATTGATAACTCCCAGTTCATAAAAATTACGCAAAAGGTTTTTCCCCCAGTAACCAAGTCCTACTTGAGCTATGAACTTATTATGATCAACCATTTAAATCCTTTCTAAGTGGTTCTATATGAGTATATTAAAGATTATTGTATTTCGGCATATTTAATAATGAACCTTAATCCCATTAACTACAAAGGCATAAATCATAAAATGCAATATGTCATTTTCATAAGATATAATATTTCAATCTTATTTAAACAAAAAATATTTTACTCTGTATTAAGTTAAAGGGCAAGTTAAAGGGGCCTTTTTGTCAAGCCAAAATTAAAATGTTGTTACGGAATAATCAGATATAGACTTTTTTGTAAAGACACGACAGAGTTTTGCTCCGGAACCCGCTTGGACCTGACCTGTAATTATGCCCTATATGAATGTCCGGCAATCTGAGGCAATTTCATTTATATTTGACACACAGAAAGTTTGAGGAGTAAGCCATAATATCAAATCCATACTTGACGACGCTGAGCAGCATCTCGTGCGCGGTCTTTTCACCGGGGAAGACATGATCATGGCCTTCGCCTATCAGAACATGGAATGCCTCTAACCAATCCGTGTTTTGTGTGAAGAGCTGCTTCTCATGACCTTCAATATCTATCTTGCAGATGAACGGCACGATGTCCGGTTGCAGTTTCCTGGCCATGCTGATAAGTTTATCTACAGTATAAGTTCCTATTGTCTCGTTCGATAAGGATGGACCACTCTCCGGTCTTATAACAAACCGGCAGGACCTAAAGCACGATGTGGTTGATTCGGTGTCACGGTCGGTCACGCACACCTGCCGCTCACTTTCAGAATCAATTGCTGCATGCACGGACATGATATTTGGAAATGACTCCGTATTCTTACGGAGAAGGTCGAAGTTATGTTTTTCGCACTCGATACTGACAATAAATGACTTTGGATATCTGTTGGCATAGTAAACCGAAGTGTAACCTACATTGGCGCCGAGATCCAGTATCAGCGGTACATGCTTTGCCGATAGGCCCTGATAGATTTCCTCGATTCTTTTACCGATTCTGGCATTGTCCAGACTGTATATCTCCTCAATGAATACCTCGTTAAATATGAACGGGTCCGCCTTGTCCAGTCTTACAAGCATAGGATTTTTCTTGACGGATGTGGAAGTGGCAATGACCATGTTTTCGCCGATCTGTCTGACAAGATATTTGCCTTTTTGCGTGACAAGACCGGCCCGGTTCTGATGCGAAGGCTGCTTGCCCTCAGGGTTGGCTGTGGAGTTTCTAACGCCTCTGACTAAATAATCCTTTAAAGTTTTAATCATCGCTTCCTCGGGTAAGAGATATGATGATTCAGTTGAGGAGATTTGTCAAGTAAAAAAACTCACTAACTATATGACTAATAAAGAATTTTCAGACAGGTAATTTTCATCAATCCCGGCGGTGAAAATTTCACTTGATAGAAATCGTCCGATGGTTTATATTATCTGAAACAAAAAACACATCATATTGTAGAGTTGCAGGTGAAGCTCACAACATTTAGTTGTAAAATCATTCCGCTGATTCAGAAGTTTTTGGTTGTCGTATGAATAACAATCCATAATCTTATAGATAAAGGAAGAGAATTATGCGCTTTGCCGACAAAACAGCCTTCAAGTTTCACCCCGGCACAACGGCCATTGTAGGTCCGAACGGATGCGGCAAGAGTAATATCGTCGATGCCTTTAAATGGGTGCTCGGAGAGCAAAGCGCAAAGAGCCTCAGGGGCGGGAGCATGGAGGACGTTATCTTTGCAGGCTCCGTCTCCAAAAAGACAAAGGGCATGGCGGAGGTGACCCTCATCCTTTCCGATATTATCAGGCAGCCTTCAAACGGACCGGAAGGTGAAGAGATAAAGTTGCCGAGTGAAATCTCGGTCACGCGCCGCCTGTACCGGTCCGGCGAGAGCGAATATCTGATGAACAAGGTCCCGTGCAGGCTTAAGGACATCAAGAACATGTTCCTGGATACGGGCCTTGAGTTAAAGGCCTACTCCATACTTGAGCAGGGACGGATCGGTGATATTGTAAATTCCAAACCGCTGGACCGCAGATTTCTGATTGAAGAAGTCGCGGGGGTAATGAAGTATAAAGTAAGAAAGCAGGAGGCCATGAGCAAGCTTGAGGCTTCCAAGTCCAATCTGCAGAGACTGCAGGACATCATCGCGGAAGTCAAACGGCAGATAAACACCATAGACAGACACGCCAGGAAGGCTGAAAAATACAAGAAGCTCTTTGAAGAAATAAAGGACATAGAAGTCCGGACCGCAAAGAGGGACTTTAAGGCGTTCCAGGAAGAGATAGCGAATCTGATATCGTCGGAAGAAGCACTCAAGTTAAATGATGCCGAGGTCTCCATTAACTTCCATTCAATGGAGGCCCTGATAGAAGAAAAGAAACGCCTGTGTATTGAAAATGAAAGGTCCCTCGCTGAGATCAGAAACAGGCTCTACGCGCTCGAAAAGGAGACCATGGAGGACGAAGGCAAAATCGCCCTGCTTAAGAGCGACTGTGAAAATCTCAGGGAAAGAAACGGTCATCTGCTGAGACAGAGCAATGACCTGACCATAGAGAAAGAGACGACCCTTGAGTCCATTAAAGAAATCGAAAACAGCGCAGTTGAAATGGCCGGGGACATTTCAAGGCTTGAGACGATCCTGGAGGACAGAAAGGAAATATTCTCCGCGGCAGAGAATGGGATTTCAGAAATAGAGAAGGAGCTGGAGCATGAGAGGAGAAACCTTTACACGAAGGCCGAGGAGCTTAGTAACACAAAAAATGAGATAAGTCATTTGTCTCTGAACATAGAAAATATCACGAGGAAGACTGACAGGAGCTCTCAGGAAATATCCACTGTTCAGGACAGTATGTCGTCACTGGTCCAGGCAATTGATCAGACAAAAGGTGAAGCCTCAAGGTTTGAAACAGAACTGCTGGAGACGAAGAAGACCAGGGAAGGACTTATCAATAAATTGAAGGACAAGAAAATGGAGCTCTCCTCAAGTGAAGAGTTCCTGTACGGAGAACGGGAATCACTCGCTGCGATGAATTCCAGGCATGAGTCCCTTGTGGAGATCGACAGGAGCCAGATGACTTCCCTTGACGAAAATATCAAGACGCTCTGCCAGGTCGCTGATATAATTGAGACCCCCAGTGAATATGAGGCCGCCTTTGAGGCGATTCTCGGAGACAAGCTGAGCGCCAACATCGTTGAGGACCAGAATGAAATATCCAGGGCGCTTGGATACATAAAAGAGAACAATACAAAGCGCAGCGGATTTATCACCGTCAATCCCGTGGGAGATATTATCCCCGGCGGGACGCATTCGTCTCTCTCTCACAGCGGAGTAATCGGCGAGGCCGTAAAATTTGTCTCTGTAAAAGAGGGGTTCGATAAAGTAGCGGCTGCGCTGTTAAACGATGTGATACTTGTCGATAACCTGAATACGGCTTTTTCTTTGCGGGAGGACCCTGAAGCCGGGACATCGCGGAAGGCAGTGTATTTTGTGACGCTTGAGGGAGAGGTGCTTGAGCCGTCGGGCGTGGTATTCGGCGGCACTGATAAAGGGGTCCTTAAGATAAAGCGCCAGATCAAGGAAATTGAAAATGAAATAGCATTGAAAAGGGGGAAGATATCTGAAGCTGAAAGTTCGGTCATTGCCATCAGAGAAGATATAGTGTCCACTGAAAATGAAATTATATCTCTGGACGGAAAGATATCCAGCCAGGAGAAATACTCTCACGGCCTTAAATTGAAAATAGAAAAT
>JACRQA010000050.1 GCA_016222915.1 Nitrospirota bacterium
TAAACCGGCCGGTTTAATGAAGTGAAATAATCGATGACCTGAGAATCTCCCGCGGTCGTAAATAGTTTTTCTCTGATATCTACCCGTCTCGCATACTCGGGATTTGATTTAGTATAATCTTCATCTCTGATGACAAACAGATTTCTTTCAGCAAGTGCAGCCGGCTCATAATTGCTCTGCAATCCGCAGCAGGGCCAATTTGTCTCTATATATGTGAGCAGTATAAGTGCATTATAAGGGGTATTTTCCCGTATCCATGTGTATGCATCATTTTTTTGCTTGTCCTGGGCGTACGTCAGATGTTTCCCGGAAAATAAATATATGTGATCAGTAGAAAAAGAAGAAACGATATGGGAAGATTCGACAATTAACGGATTCAGTGCCAGGAAAAATATAACTACTGCCATGATTGATCGACTCAACCACTTTCCGGCATGTAAAGTCGATATGCCGCTCAAGGCAAGCACAAAAAACAATGAGAAAAATAGCGCTAAAATATAATCATATTTATAACTGTTGTCAAACGGCCATCGTGTAAAAACCGTCAGTACCAGACACAAGAAGGAGCCGATGAACAGAAAATATAGTTCTTTAGTCAATGGGAACCTTTTTATTGCTACCCAGGCCCCGTATGCGATTACCGGAAATGGGACCATAAACACAACCATATTTTTCAAGGACTGATCATAAAAGTCAAAGCTGAAAATCCCTCCCTGTCCTCCTGAGCTTACAGCTCTGCTGGTAATAACATAGAGCATATACGGAAACACACTTATTCCGGCTGTGATATAAGGAATCATTATCCTTGAAGTCAGCTTGATTTTCTCTTTCAGCCCGCCGGGGGTCGAGAAAAAAATATAACAAGCCCACTGCGGAGCATGTAGTAGCAGAAAAATTGCTAATGGCGGATAATTAAAAAAACATGCAGAAATGATCAGCCCAATTCCTGTCATATCCATTTTGTTCAAATTCGGGCCTCGCTTTAATATAATGAGTAAATACGCATAACACAGAGAAAGGGCCAGCATCATTCCGCTTACATTGTATAATTTATGGAGAGTAAACAAGCGCGAATCAATCCATGAAAGGCCGCTTGTCCAGTGGGATAAAACTTCATAGGGTTCTGAAGGAGAAGCCGTCAGTTTATCAAGGGGCAATAAATTTCCTGAAATCAGTTTCCCCAGGAATAATATCCCTGTATCTGACCTCATAAGTCCTAAGATAGCTAACGGAAATATGTATCGATATAATTCGGACAAATTAAAGGCCTTTGCGAAGCTGTAGGAAATGCAGAAAATAATATATAGGGATATTGCGTTAAGTATGAAAATAATTTGTATTGGATGGAGGTCCGTATTTACGTCAAGCGCAGCTATCAGAGTATGAAAGCCCCAGTAATAGCCGATGATGGTGCCTCCCAGGCCAGGATTCTCAGGGGGGAAAATGCCATTCATGATTTGCGTTACTAATAATGAATGGTGAAAGGCGTGGGCAGAAATCGCTATTCTATTAGGCCCTATAAAAAAGGGGATGCTTATCAACAGGGTAATCAGAAATGCAGCAAGACAGAATAATATCTCCCGCCTGTCAATCTCTGAAAAATTGTATGTTCTGATTTTATTTTTACCGGTCATGTAAATAACTATTGTGATGCCGGTGATCAGGTGAATGATGACAGGAACATATTTAATATGAATTCCCGTAAAAAGAAGCGCGAGAGTAAATGCGCAGCTAAAACCGATTGAAAAGGGAAAGGCCAGAATAAAGTCATCGAATAATAATTTGTCCCGCTTTGCGAGTGCCGTAAATGACAGACCGGGGAGATAACAGAGGCTGATTAGAAATCCTATGGCTCTGAAAGGCTCAATGTTTAATAAAAGCAAAAATGTAGAGAGACAAAATAATCCTGTTAATGCCATAAGATTATTAATAATAGCATGCCATAATTTTCAATTGCCAATTGTCACGGCGTATTAAAAAGCGGAAGCTTATCCAGTACAATTTCAAAGACCTTTGCATTAGGAACATGAATGGTTTTGTACAGGTTCAAGCTCATTCTTTCATGCCAGAGCAGTAAAACCCTTATTATTGCAACGTGGGTAACGATGACGGTGTTATTTGCCGGATCATCCTGATATAAATTCCTTATGCCGGCTAATACGCGGGCCAGCAATTCATCCAGAGTTTCTCTGCCGGGCAGTTTCAGCTCTGCTGGCTTATGGCTCCAGACACTCCATTCGTTTGGATAGAGTCTTGCAACATCGTCTTCCGACATGCCTTCCCAGGGCCCCATCTCTAATTCCCTGAAAGAACCATCGACCCTTAAATCCACGCCGACCTTTTCAGCAATGATTTGCGCTGTCTCAAGCGCCCTTTGAATCGGGCTTGAATAAAGGGCATCTATTTTATAACCTTTCAGTTTTTCAGAAGCTTGTATCGCTTGCAGCACACCACTTCGGGTCAGTGATTCGGGACTTCTGCCGGCATAGACCTTATTTACATTTGAAGGGATTTCCCCGTGCCTGATCATCAACAAGTTCATTTAACTTCCTCGTCTGCGGCAGAGCGGATGAATAAGGTATTGGGCGACGGTCTGATAAAGATAGCGGACAAATCTGTTACCGGGGTGCCTGCAACGCCTTGCAGAGATACTGCATTAACATATGGACAACTATCATATGCACATCTTCAACTTTTTGCATGTCGTTAATACCGGCAACTAAACGGACATCCACGATTTTAGACAACCGGCCGCCGTCAAAGCCCGTTAAACCGACAGTCCTGGCCCCGTTTTCCTTTGCGTAAGAAATTGCCTGGACCACATTTTCGGAGTTGCCGCTGCCCGATATGCCGATTACAACATCATCGGATTGAAGAAAATTTTTCAGCTGTTCCACGAATACTTTGCTGTATGAAAGGTCATTGGCATAAGCCAGCATAGTGGGCACATTATCGTTCAGGCAAATGACCTTGAATTTTTTTTCAAGGTTGAAACAGCTGCCCTTGTTTATATCACAGGCAAAATGAGACGCCGTGGAGCCGCTGCCTCCGTTACCCATTATGAAAACATGTTTCTCATTATGATAAGCGGACAACAATATCTTCCCGATTTCTTCAAATTGATCATGGGGGAAAGTATCCAATAAGTCTTTCAACCGCTCTAAATAATCAAGACTGAATTTCGTTTTCAATTTGTTCCTGACCTGCTATGACCATTTATTCTTAATACAAACTTATTTTGTCGAATAACTCCTGACATTGAAAATTATCCTGCTGCCAAAGGAGTCCAGCATAAAAGGCAGTTCCCGGTAATCACATAATGCCTCTCTGACTTTGTCCTGTTTTTCTTTCGGGACGTACATTAAAAGAAAACCTCCCCCTCCTGCGCCGCAAATTTTACCGCCCAATGCGCCGGCTTCCATTGCCTTGTTATACATGTCATCAATTTCGGGATTTGAAATAGAGCCTACCAGGGTCTTTTTTAAAAGCCAGTTGTCATGGAGGAGTTTTCCGAGCTTATTAAATTTTTGATTAATCAGTGACTGCTCCAGCCTCGGCACAAAATTTTTCATTTTATGTAATACGTCCCGTTTATCTTCCGTATCCTGCTTCTGCTTTTTGAGGATTATATCTGCATTTCTGGTTTTGTTCGTATAGAACAGAAGGAGTCTTGAACCGAGGATAAGCAGGTTAGTGCTGAAAACAGGGACCCTGGAAACCGATACAGACTCATCAGAATGAAAAGTTATTTTATTTAATCCGCCGTAAGCGGCAATGTACTGGTCCTGCTTGCCAATAGGTTTTTTGCAGATGTCGATCTCGATCTCACAGGCTTCTCTTGCTATCTGCTCCAATGTGACCTGCATGCCGGCATAATTGTACAGGGCATTTAACAGGCCGACGGTAATGCTGCTTGAAGATCCCAGCCCTGAGCCTTCTGACGGCACATCAGCCAGCGTAGTTATTTCCACACCTCTCTTTACGCCGACTTTTTTCATTGCCTCTCGCACAAGTTGATGCTGGATCTCCGAAACATTACCGACAATTTCCTTAATGCTGTAATTGATATATATTTTGTCGTCAAACCTTTCTTTGACTATCACGTAAACGTATTTGTCAATGGCGGAGCTGAGGACCATCCCATCTTCATGTTGATAGAAAGATCTAAGATCGGTGCCGCCGCCTACGAAACTTATTCTCAGCGGGGTCTGAGAAATAATCATTTATTTCCTCTCAAATGATGACGCATTTTATATTTGACCTATTCAGACGATCAGCGGCTGAATTTTATTTTACCATTTTTCATGTCACTTTCCGCCTGATATAATTTTTCAGGGGTCCCGATATCCAGCAGGTAGTCTTCGATAACATATCCTGAAGCATGTCCGGCAACACGGGGAAGCACATCATGGCCCAGGTCAAAGACATCAGAGTCAGGAAAATGGTCCATTAATTTCGGACTACTCAGAATAATTCCGGCAAATGCCAGATTAGAAGCAGGATGTTCCGGTTTTTCGGTAAAGGACAAAATAGTTGAATGTTCATCCATCTCTATGATCCCGCACTCTCGCGGATTTGGCACTGTAAAGAGGGCCAATGTAAAATCTCTCCTCATCTCTTCATGGAAGCTCTTCATCTTATTAAGGTGTATATTTGTCAGGTTGTCCGCATAAAAGATAAAGAAGGGGTCTTCACCATCAATAAAATCCCGGTTCTTTTTTATAGTCCCCCCACTCCCAAGCAGAGTATCTTCATATGTAAGCGTTATCTTGAGGCCCCTTGAATGTCCTTTAATGTAATCACTGACCTTTTCCGACAGATGTGAAGTATTAATCAGGATATCATCTATTCCGTACATCTCAAAAAGATCGAACCAATACTCCAGCAATGGTTTCCCGCAAATAGGAACAAGGCACTTCGGGGTCTGAAAAGTCAGCGGCTGCAGGCGCGTGCCCTTACCGGCTGCAAGAAGAAAGGCCTTCATTTTTTTACCGCTCTCACTACACCTTTTTTCATCATGGTCTTTTCCGCATATTCCAGGATATCGTCAATATCGGTCTGTCTCCTGAGATATTCCCAATATTCTCTGATGCTCTCTTCAATCGGCACGCCGGGCGCCCAACCAAGGGATTTTAATTTGCTGATATCAGAGAAGATATGCCTTGTATCTCCATAGCGATAATACATAGCGATAATCGGATCTATCCGCTTCCCGGTCACGTCCTGCACTTTTCCATAAAAATCAAGGACGGTATAACCTTTGCCGCCGCCGACATTAAAACCCTGGTAATCAGCCTTGTCATTTTCCAATACCATAACGTTGGCGTTAACCACATCCTTGTAATTAACATAGTCCCTTATCTGCAGTCCATCTTCATAAATGGTCGGCTGCCTGTCGAAATAAAGGTGAAGGTTGAATATTCTCATCGCTCCGGAATAAGCATTGTAAAAGGATTGGCGGGGGCCCTGCACGATGGAATAGCGCATGGCCACTGATGGTATCCCGTATCGTCTCCCTAAGTTAATGGCGATTATCTCCTGCGAATGCTTGGACATGGCATACTGGTTCTGAGGGTTGATCTTTTGTTCCGGAGTGGGAAGATATTTCATATACTTGCCGCAGAAAGGACAGTGATGCTCCCAGTCCCCCCTGGAAAGCTGTTCTTCCAGGCGGATGTCCGGGGTAAGCTCCCCATGGTCCTCGCACCTGTATTGTCCTTCACCCAATACTGCCTGGGAAGACGCTACGATGACCTTTTTTATAGGCAGGTTCTTCTCAACGATGATTTCATAAATAAGCGCTGTGCTTACACTGTTTACATGGAAATAAGTGCTGAAATCCGGGAGGTAATCCTGGTATGCCGCCAAATGATAAACAGCATCGATACCTTGCAATGCTTTTTCAAGAGTCACCTTGTCCCGGACATCACCCAATATGAATTCTGCTTTTTCAGGAATGTAGTCGGGCTTGCCCTTAAGATGGACCGGCTTTTGAAGGTTATCAAGAATCCTGACTTCGTGTCCCTTTTGAAGCAGCCTGTCTACGGTGTGGGAACCGATGAATCCGGCGCCGCCGGTTACTAATATACGCATTTCAAATTCCTTTCATTAGAGGGTAGGTAGTATGAAAGTATTCAGTCTTTATATCCGTTAGGATTCTTAGAATGCCAATTCCATGCAGCCTCAACTATCTGATGAATTTGAGGATACCTGAACGTTACACCCAGCAAGGTATGCGTCTTCTTTGATGAAGCAACAAGTACAGCCGGGTCGCCCGGTCTCCGGTCGGATTCTCTGGCAGGGATTGGGTGCCCTGTAATTTTACGGGCGGCCTCAATGACTTCCTTAACTGAGTAGCCTTCGCCATTTCCGAGGTTAAGTTTCTGAGGCCCGATTTTATCCATTTTGCGCAGAGCTTCAACATGCACCATGGCCAGGTCAGCAATGTGGATATAATCGCGGATGCACGAACCGTCTCTTGTTTCATAATCGGAACCATAAATATCAACATGGTCCCTTTGCCCAAGGGCGGTCTGAAGGACAATGGGGATCAGATGTGTTTCAACGCTGTGATGTTCTCCATGCTCCGCAGTAGCGCCGGCAGCATTGAAGTATCTTAAACATACGTAATTCAGTCCGTGGATCTTGTTGTACCACTCGAGCATTTGCTCGAACATAAGCTTGGACCGTCCGTATGTATTTATAGGTTCCGTCGGGTGTTCCTCCGTTATCGGGGTGAATATGGGGTTTCCAAACAGCGCGGCTGTAGACGAAAAAATAATTCGCTTTACACCGGTTTCACGCATGGCTTCAAGAAGCTCCATGCCTTTGGCAACATTATTGATAAAATAGTCCTGGGGATGAGTCATTGATTTTGATACAAGAGTTTCTCCGGCCATGTGAATAACGGCATCGATATTGTTTTCACGAAAAGTCTGTTTCATCACTCCACGGTCACCTATGTCTGCCTTAACAAAATTTATATTCTTAGGAAGAGCGGACCTGTGGCCTTCAATGAGGCTGTCAACTACGGTAATATCGAAGCCTTCTTTCAACAACATCTCAACAACGACACTTCCAACATAACCGGCGCCGCCGGTAACTAACACATTCATGTCTTATTCCTTCCTGAATTTAATCTGTTATGAAATCGTAACCGGTAAAGCCCGCGTAAATCGTCATAGGCGTCTTTGAATATCTTGGCCTTGGTATCAGGGTCTTCGATCCAGGTCACGGGTATTTCTACGATCCTGTGTCCCAGCTTTTCACCGTAAAAGAGAAACTCCGTATCAAAAAACCATTCATTGTCTGCAATATAAGGTAATATTTTTTGAACAACGTCGCGGCGTCCTGTCTTGAATCCGCAGTGTGCATCTTTGAACCGTGTCCCCAGAGACAGCTTAATGACCGTATTATAACTGCGTGATACAAATTCACGCTTAAGGCATCGTGTAGTGTTGGAATCTTTAGCAAGCCTGTTCCCGACAACAATATCAGCGCCTCCACGAAGAAGATCAACAGCGCGGATTAGGGCGTCCAATCCAGTGGACAAGTCAATATCCATGTAACTTAAGAAATCGCAATTCGTTTGCTCCCAGGCGGTCCTGAGGGCTATTCCCCGCCCTTTACGCGGGATATACAGATATTTCACGCCTGGGTTTTCGGCTGCAAGCTCACGTCCAATCTCCCCGGTGCGGTCTTTAGAGTTATTATCGGCGATGACGATTTTCCATTCATACGTATCATGATTATTGAGAAAGGCCATCAAAGTTTGGACACCTTTACGAAGCGCTTTCTCCTCGTTATAAACGGGAAGCACTACCAGGGCCGAGGGGCGATTCGGCCGCTCACTATTTTGAAGAGTTTCCATATGGTTGTCTTTCATAAGGGAATTCCGAACCTAATTTTATAACAAAGGAGACTTGTGGTCAGCAAAAATTCTCATGGAACTTAGATATAATATAACAAAATTAATGAGATAATTACAGTATAACGGCCAAATGAATTAGAAAACATTTCCCTTTTCAAAATAATCTTTAGTGCCGATTATGAATGCCAATTCTTTCATTAATATGTCAATTGCCTGCGGATTCAAGTGTTCATCTTGCTCGCTGACTGTATGACGGTCCATAGGCAAGGGAATTCTATAATGTTCAAATCCCTCAAAGATGTCTTTTAAAGTTTCGTGATGCTGGCCCAATGACAATTTATAATATTTGCCGTTTAGATAATAAACTTTCTCCTCGGCTATATCAAGCAACTCCCAAGGCCTTTCTTCTTTGAAAATTATGAAGTGCCCGTTGTTTTTTTCGACCAGTGTTTTTATTCCGGAAAGCAGTTTGCGTGTTAAATTGATTCCATAGAGCCTCAATTCACTTCTTGGAGTAAGCTCAGTCCCTGAAGGGTCTAATCTTTCATATTCAATGCCGGCAAAAGCGTCATGGGGATTTCTATTCCACATCTCCTGCCAGGAATAGTCAACCTTTCCATTGTAGTCTTTCAGCCCTTGATAAGCAGGTGGTAGCATATCCTTCTCCCACAGTTTCATACGAGATTCTCCGATTTTTTCTCCAATATAGAACTTCCAGAGCAATAACAATTTTAACTTGGGACCGGTTGGTTCCAACCACCCTTCTGAAGGGCCGCTGATTTGACCTTTTTCAAGCCAGAACGTCGGCTTGATGGTTTTATTAAAGCCCGATATTGGGAAGACGTTGTCTTCAATATCATTCCTTACTGTAAACATAAGCAATACTAAATCAGCCCTGTGTTTTTCAAAATACTTCTGAAGGGCCAAATATTGCTGGTCCTGGCCATAGCCCATGTCGGCAATAGTGAATACTTTTACGTTGTCTCTATAGGCACGTAAAAAATGCTCTAAACGGTCTTCGGCCCGCTGGTCAAAAGCGATCCCCGATTCGTAAAGTTCGGAGTCTCCCAACAAGATCACAACGAAATCGTCATCTGTGTAGGAGATTTCCTTGCCTCTGAAACCGAGAGAGTTGCATTCTCCGGGGTTTTTGCTTTTGCA
>JACRQA010000169.1 GCA_016222915.1 Nitrospirota bacterium
AACTGCCGCTGTCCTTGAGCCTGGTGAACTTTTGAATTTAATCCGCAATAGAAAATAAACCTCCCAGGTGACCGCATTGATAAAAGATTGCACAGGGGCCATACTCGCAGGCGGGGAAAATACCCGGATGCCGGTGTTAAAGTCTTTTATCGATGTGGGTGGCCAAAAGATAATTGAAAGAAATATTAAGATCACGAGGCAACTTTTCAAAGAGGTCTTCATTGTCACAAACCAGCCGGAATATTATTCCTATCTCGGGGTAACGCTTCTTGGAGATGTCTATGATACACGGGGGCCGATGACGGGGATATTTACCGCACTGTTAAATTCCTCCAGCAATTGGCTTTTCGTATCTGCCTGTGATATGCCTTTTTTAAATAAGGAGCTCATTGCATATATGGCCTTAAAGAGAGATAATGTAGATATAGTCGCGCCCGTGACAAATGATAAACCGGAGCCGCTCTTTGCATTTTACTCAAGGAGGCTTTTGGGTGCGATGGAAGAAGCCGTCCTGGCCGGCAGAAAAAGTTTGAGAGGCTTTTTGGCAAATTATAGAGTAAAATATATAACAACAAGAGAGATTGAGACAATGGACCCAGGGGCGCTGTCATTTGTAAATCTTAATGAGCCTGCGGACGTTGATGTCTTTCTAAAAGATCGGGACAGAATGGATTTTAAAAGAAAAGTTGAGAGGAGGGGCATATGTTCGGTTTAGGAGCAACAGAGCTGATTATTATTTTAGTAATAGTCATTATTCTTTTTGGGGGATCAAAACTGCCGGAGATAGGCAGGGGGATAGGAGAAGCCATAAAGAATTTCAAGAAATCCACATCGGACAAACCTGAGATCGACGTGACCCCCAAGGACAAATCCAAAGACACAGAGGCAGACAAGGAAAGCAAGTCATAAGTGGAATTGCAGAAGGCCTATGCTGAAATCGATCTCAGTGCCCTTTCGCACAATCTGAACGTTGTCAGGAAAAAAACCGGTGACCTCGGAATAATCGCTGTTATCAAAGCCAATGCTTATGGACATGGCGCAGTAGAAGTAGCCGGGCATGTCACAAAAAAAGGTGTATCAAAGCTCGGCGTAGCATACACGAATGAAGCCATAACGCTCCGGGATGCCGGGATAACCACCCCTATCCTCGTTTTTTTCGACAGAGACCATTTTGAAGCCTGCTTTAAATATGATCTCACTCCCACGGTTTATGATCTTGACACGGCAAAGAAACTCTCCGCTGAAGCCTTCAGACTCAACCGGCAGATATCAGTCCATATTAAAGTGGACACGGGCATGGGCCGCCTCGGCTTTGATATCAGGAAGGCGCCGGCTGAAATTGTAAAAATAGCTTCCATGAAAAACATTAAGATCGAAGGCCTCATGAGTCATTTTTCAGAAGCCGACCTTCAGGACAAGGCATTTGCCGATTTACAGTTGAAACGTTTTCGCTCCCTCGTAACGGACTTGAAACAGAAAAATATCCGTTTCCGGTTTCTTCATATGGCCAACAGCGCCGCCGTATTGACCATGCCTGAGGCGCACCTGAACATGGTGCGGCCCGGCATCATGCTTTACGGCTATGGTTGTTGCGAGAAAGAGAAATTAAGACCAGTGATGAGTCTTAAGAGCAGGCCCATCTTATTAAAGAAAGTGCCTGCCGGGACCCCGATAAGTTACAGCAGGACCTTTGTCACAAAAAGGAAAAGCACGATAGCAACCATCCCCGTGGGATACGCCGACGGATACAACAGGAAGCTTTCAAACCAGGGAGAGGTCCTGATAAACGGCCGGCGGGCGCCCGTAGCCGGCAGGGTCTGCATGGACACAATAATGGTCGATGTTACGGACATCCCGGATGTAAATTATAAAACGGAAGTTGTGCTGATGGGGCATCAGGGAAGGGAACGGATCACCGCAGATGACATTGCAAATAAAACAGGGACTATTCCGTACGAGGTCCTCACTTCGATTGGACAGAGAATTAAAAGAATCTACCGGCAAAGATACTAACTGCCTTTCTCACTTACAAAACTGAAGTAATGTCCTTGTCGACCTTCTTGACCAGGGTTATCTTTGATCCGGTCTTTACGTCTTCTACCCGGATATCATCAATATACTGTCTTATATGTCTCATCACACTTTCAGTAAATACAAGGTCCGCCTGGGAAGTCAATATTTCCACAGAAAATACATTGTCCCTCAGTATAAATTTCAACTTGTAATTTTCCCCTGAGGAGCCGTTTTTCGCCAGCACGGCAGAGAACAGATCGATCAGGGACACCTGTAATTGACCGGTTGTGTCAGGTGGCATTTTGTAATACCTCGCAACTTCCTCAAGTGACTTGACGGCCACGAGTTCGGACCTGGAGGTGGCAGGGATTACCAGGTCAAAAGCCGGGGTCCTGTCCGTTGTCACAGGCTGACGTTCATCCGCCGAGAGCGCGTCTTTAATCTTGTCCCATGGCTCCCTGACTATCTCCCTGTGATACAGGCCCTTGATCAGATCGATCAATACCAGGTCATCGATCAATTCAAGTGTGCTGAATCCTGTCTCGACAATCCCCGCAGTGTGGAGGAGCCCAAGCATGCAGTCGATGTCTTCCTGTTTTATAGAAAGCGTTTCTGAAAGGTTTGATACATCATCGGTGCCGTGTTCACACAAGTTGTACAGTAAAGCCAGTGAGGGTTTTCTCAATTCAAACCGCTGGATGTAGGACTTCAATATTGACGTCCAGTAAGTATAAATCTTGCCTTTTGTTATCTCCCTGATATATGTCTCCAAAAAGTCATCTTGCGAACAACACTTTGCCGACTGACGCGCAGCCTGTACAAGGCTTTTAATATAAAAAGGATTGCCGCCGAACAGCTCAAGAAATTGGGCCATGTCCGTTTCACAGCTTAATGTATATTTTTCACAGAGAGAACGGAACAGCCCTAAAGAGTCATGCCTGCTCAGACCTCCCAGGTTGATTATTTCGAGGTGCTCGCCAAAGGACGTCTCTTCAAAGAACATCTTGTGAAGCTCTGCCTTAAAGCCCGCAATAATATGGGGTGAAAAGCGGAACTTGATCGGGTTCTCAAAAAGCATCCACAGGTCCTTGTCATAGCCTCGATCACTGAGTTCAGACAACTTCCTGATCTTGTGAAAGTCATCTATCATCACAACAACCGGCGCGCCCGTATGCCGGTAACTGTAATACGGCAGAGAGATCACATAAGAAAACAATTTGAGGAGATCGCCGTCTTCCCTGACCTGGGAGTAGTTGTCGATGATATTTGAAATCCAGGGCGCGTCCGACTTGACTGCAATGCCCCTCAAGTCATCCAGCGAATAGATGCCTGTATTTATCAAGGACGGATCTTTTCTGATAAAAGCCAGATATTGAAGGACAAAGCTGGAGATGTAGTCTCTTGAAAAATTCTCTACTGACGCAAACGCCGTTTTTATAGTGTAGAAAAAAGGCACGGTACCGGTGCGGGAATTAAAAAGCTCGCTATAGAGATGCCTCAGAAGCTCTGTCTTGCCTATTCCCCTTTTCCCGAGCAGGATAATACTGCCCGCATCGCCTGAACCTGCCTGTGAGGCTACACGCGCAAGACTATCGATCTCGCTGTCTCTTCCTAAAAAATGCTTTGAAGTAAATTCCTTTAGAGGCATATTTAACCAATCATCGGAAAATTATTAAGTCATATCTGACAATCTCTACAGATACACTACCCTGTTCCCTCCGCCCTTTTTGGCAAGATAAAGGGCCTGGTCGGTTTTCTCTATAAGCTCCATGATCGACGACGCATCATCAGGAAAGGTCGCCAGCCCCACGCTTATCGACAGAGGCAGCTCAATATTGTGTTCACTTAATGATTTGTCGATTTTTTCCTTCAGCCTGTTGGATATCTGTATTGCGTCGATCTTCGGGGTCTGAGGGAATATCGTTACAAATTCGTCACCGCCGAACCTTGCCGCTATGTCGATGGTCCTGAGGGATTTTTCCATTACATGCGCAAGATTCTTTAAAAGATTGTCCCCCGCAATGTGTCCGAAGGTGTCGTTGTACTCCTTGAATTTATCGAGGTCCAGCATCATGAAGCTGAACGGATGCTTATACCTGTTGTAACGGGTGATCTCCTCTGAAAGCCTCCGGTTAAGATAGCGGCGGTTATATATTCCCGTCAAATGGTCCGTAATGGAAAGCTTCTGAAGCTTCTCCGTCTGCTTGTATAAGATGCTCCGCTCAATGGCGATCGCGACATTGTTTACGAAAGATTCAAGCAGGTTTAAATCTTCCGCGTTAAATATCCCGCCTTTGATTTTATCTGACAGATTCAGCACTCCTGCCAGTCTGTCTTCTATCTTTATGGGAACACTCACAAACGATTTAGTCCTATAGCGGGGCCTGTTCACCTTTCTGATCCTCGGATCTTTTTCGATATCTTCAACGAGGAGGGAGCCGCCCCTCTCAAGCACCATGCCGGAGATCCCTTCGTCTTTTTTGAACCTCATGTGTTCCTGGACCATATCATCCGAGCTTTTTCTGGCCTCGATAACGAGCTCGGAAGTTTCATTGTCCAATATCATCAGTGATCCCTGTTCTGCGTTGATAAGCTGAAGAGATTTTTCAAGCAGTGTGTTAAAAAGTCTTTCCTTGTCCAGGATGGAAACAATAGATTTCGTTATGTCCGACAAATAGGTCAATTTCTCATCCGACTTCCTGTTTTTGGCGACCGTCTGGCGAAGGTTCTGGTTCTCAAGGTTAAGCTGAACATATTCTCTGAATGAATTTAATATCTTCCTGTCTTCACGGGAGAATTCTCTGTCAACGATGCAGATGATCGCATCAATCTCCTCACCGATAAATACAGGGAGAAAATATGCCGATGCCGTTTCTTTTAATTGCCCGGCAGCCGCTAAGTCCGCTGAGTCCTCAATAAAAACAGCCGCCCTGGTGTCCCGCATTTTTTTCACTGACGGATTGTTTATATCAAGAGTCAAATCCGATATCGTATCTTTATATTTTCCCGTGCTGTATGTTGTCTTAAAAACTGCTTCATCTTCACTTATCACCATTACGGCTTCTGCTGATTTACCGAATACGAACTCAATTGCGTCTATGACATATCTGTACATTAGTTGGTTATTTTTCGATAACGTCCCGAAGGCTTGGCTGTCAAAGAGAGACATCAGTCGCAGAAGCTTTTCTTCAAGCTTGAATTTGGCCTCGACATTTCCCAACTGCCGGTCAATCGACAGAGAAATGTAATTTGATATGTCCATTACAGCATCTTTTTCAAGAAAAACGAATGGCATAGTAATCGGCAGCTCCGGTAAATTATTGTCCCTTACTATCTTAAGAAAATTCAGGAGGTCCTCATATGCTGAAAACCCTGCTCTTCCGACAATACATACCTTCTCGTTAAATCTCTCAAGGGGGAATGAAAAGCATGTCAGTCCTGCCTGGCATTTAAAAAGGCCATGTGCATCTGATTTCCATAAATCATGACAGGATTTTGGACAATCAAGGCTGACTGCCTGCACGGATTTGCTGTATCTGCAAAAGGGATTTTCATTGAAAAGAAAAAGTTGTTCGCCAGCCATATTATAAACGCTCAACTCAACGTCTAATGTTTTAGAAAGCTCCTGGAAATATTCTTCCCACTTATCTGAAGACAAAAGCTTCTCAAACGTCAGGCCATCACCATCTTCGTCAGATCCTGATGAATATCCATTATTATCTTTATCTTGATTGGACATATAGTTTGTTAACTTTAATAAGAAAGATTGGACAATCGTTCCCTGCTCTTTCTATAATGCAAGAATTCAGCCAAATTGATAACTCCTTGAATTCATTGTATTTCACCCATAAAGACGCATTGTTCATGTAAATGAACTCGACACATCGGTACTATATAAAACTATAGATGTGAAATTCCAGGTTTAAATTCAAATAGTTATCCGGCGTCAAACTGCTTTACAATCTTTGTCATGAAGGATCAGCAGGAGGATAAAGCCGCACTAGAAGAATATTATCTTGTTTTCGAGAATAGCATTTTTAAAAAAAATTAAGCAACGTAAAACCAACTTGATTGACCCTATTTCCCGGTCAGCTTGAAAGGATCAAGCACCCGATTTGCGTCTGAACTGCTTAATATCCCCCTATCAACAGAGACCTGTCTTACGGATTTCCCCGATTTATAAGCCTCCTTGGAAACTTCCGCAGCAGAAGAATATCCAACGATCGGATTCAGCGCAGTTGCCATGGCAAGCGTGGCGTCAGCGTAGTAAGAACACCTTTGTGGATCTGCCTCTATTCCGACAACACATTTTTGTGTAAATAAATTGATGCCGTTTGACAATATCTCTATAGAAAAAAGCAGGTTGTAGGCGATCACCGGCATCATGACATTGAGCTCAAGCTGTGAAGCCTGGACTGCATAAGACACTGCGGTATCATTCCCCATGACCTGAAAACATACCATGTTCAGCATCTCCGCCATGGTCGGGTTCACCTTGCCCGGCATTATCGAAGATCCAGGCTGGACAGCAGGTAACCGGATCTCTGCAAAACCGGTGCGTGGACCTGAACCCAGCAAACGAACATCGTTAGCAATCTTGGTAATGGTGACCGCAGCTCCCCTCAATGCTGCGCTCAGTTCAAGGGCAGGGTAAACGTTCTGAATACCCTCAAACATATTTTTGCTGCTTATAAAATTAACGCCGGTTATCATCCTTATCTCATCGATAACACACTTCTTGAATCGTGGATGCGCATTTATTCCTGTACCGAGGGCATTGCCTCCGATTGGTAAGTTCAGTAAAGACTTCGAGGCATTTTGAAGACGGACCAGATCATTCTGTACTGACTCCGCATAACCGCTGAATTCCTGTCCCAGCCTGATCGGCACGGCATCCTGCAAGTGTGTCCTGCCGGCTTTTACAATTTTATCGAACTCCCTGGATTTGGAGCTGAGCGCACCCTTTAACATCTTCAATGCCGGGACAAGATCATCCCTCACAGCCTCAAGCGAGGAAATGTAAATCGAAGTCGGGATGGTATCATTAGTTGATTGGGCCATATTAACATGGTCATTAGGATGAACAACCGTGTAGTCGCCTTTTTCCCCTCCGAGCAGTTCGATGGACCTGTTTGCTATTACTTCATTTGCATTCATATTCTGGGAAGTCCCGGCCCCGGCCTGATACACATCAACCACAAACTGGTCATCATGCGTCCCGCTAATGACTTCCAGAGAGGCCTTTTCTATGGCCTTAAGCATTTTTTTGCTGATAAGGCCAAGGGAGCCGTTTGCCCTTGCAGCAGCGAGTTTTACCGTCCCCTGCGCTTTAATGAACCGCCTGGGAAGCCTTAGCCCGCTTACCGGGAAATTGTCGACGGCCCTTTTTGTCTGTGCTCCATAATAAACTCCATCAGGCAGATTTACTTCTCCGAGAGTATCTTTTTCAGTTCTCAATTTCTCCATCTCCTCTCAAATGTGTTTCTTTTTTTACCTAAAAATACGACTTAGTTTAGCACAATAAAAATTTAAATCGAAAATGAAATGTCGCAGCGGCGCTCCGGCAATCCTTTTGGAAATTTTGACAGTAATGCAGAGCTTGATTATAATGTCTTGAGATGATTCCTGATCATGAGATATTACTCCGCCTGGTCCTCGGCGCATTCATCGGCGGAATTATAGGCTTTGAAAGAGAGATCCATGGACGGGCCGCGGGTTTCAGAACACAACTGATCGTCTGTGTGGCCGCAGTGCTTATAATGGTCACCTCAGAAAACTATTACTTCCATATTCATAACCTTGACGCTTCCTTACGTATAGACCCCGCGCGAATCTCAGCCGGCGCTTTGATCGGCATCGGCTTCCTGGGCTCGGGAGTCATTATCAAGAGCGGATATGCTGTCCGGGGTCTAACAACAGCAGCTTCTATATGGATTGTTTCGGCTATCGGGCTGGCCATTGGCGGAGGACTTTATTTCGAAGGACTTGTGACCACCGCCATAACGATCATTGCACTGATTGTTCTTAGGATAATCGAGAGAAGGATCAAGACCCTGCGTTTCAAGAAAATCATGATATCCGCTCCAGCCGATATTAATGTCGAAGAGAAAATCATGTCCGTGCTGTCAAGCTTCAATTTCCACGTCCACTCTGTTAATTATGAAAAAGACCGGTCGAGCGGCGAAATCACTTATCACTTCACCGGTTCCACAAGAGATAAGAAAACCATAGGACAACTATTTCACGAACTAAGCTCTCTGGATTTTGTTAATACGATAAAGATCAGCGGCTGAGTACATAATTTGTTTTAAGCATGCAGCCGGGATTTTCAGAATGTGGAAAGATAAGATGTCAAGCGGTCAGGAGCTTGCTGTAAGGGTACCTTCTCAGGAAGCCCATAAACTGCTCGATTGTATGAGACGGCTCTTTTGACTTTTTGTATACAAGGCAGAAATCTCTTACAAACTTCTCTTCTTTAAATACCGCCAATTTCAGGCTTCCGTATTTAATTTCCTTTTTGGCTGCCCAGCGTGAGAGAATTGTAGTTCCAAGCCCTTCTTCAACAGCAGCTTTTATGGACTCCGTGCTACCCATAATAAGAGAGATCTTTAAATTCTGCTGCGATATCCCGTGCTTTGAAAGATACTTTTCTATCGCCTGCCTGGTCCCGGACCCTTCTTCCCTGAAAATCAGAGGCTCTTTTGAAAGCTCCATAATAGAGACGGTCGTTTTCTTGGCAAGATGGTGATAAGGAGACATTAACAAAACCATCTCATCAGGAATGAGTTTCTCCATAAGAAGCTTCTGTTTATTGACCTCTCCTTCGACAAGCCCTACGTCAACGCTGCCGGCGTTCAAGTAATCAATGACCTGTTTTGTATTGCCGACGTGAAGATGGATGCCTACTTTCGGATATTTTCTCTTGAAGTCGGCAATTACGGAGGGAAGCACATAGTTGCCTATTGTTGAGCTCGCGCCTACAGATATCACTCCTTTAACGAGCCCCGTTACACCGCCTATCTCCTTCTCAGCCGCAGAATAAAGTGAGTTGATCTCTTTCGCGTATTTATAAAGCATTTCACCGGCCTTGGTCAGAGTAATAACACAGCCGGAGCGGTTGAATAGTTTAGTCCCGTACATTTCTTCGAGCGCTTGAATCTGAAGACTGACGGCAGGTTGGGTGAGACGAATTATCTCTGATGCCCTTGAGAAACTCTTCGTTTCCGCTACAATGCAAAATACCTTTAACTTGTGATCATCCATTGTGTCAGTAAGTCTAACTTACAAAAACAAATAATGTCAATCAGGTAAAAGATGTACGTTATAAGGATAACATCTCTGTATACAATTCTTTTTGACGATGAAGTCATTAATAAATGATAAACTTTTTTAATTACAATATTATCAATATTGCCTTGCAGACACTTCATTTTTTCATTTATAATGATGAGCATTTTTTTAGTGTCCGTAAATCGTGCCCGTTTCTACGTTCCCAATGGTATAATTACAGCCTGCGGGTATTAAATAAATTAAAAAAATGAAAGGAGGTTAGTATGAGATTTTTGTTGACAGTTTTTTTACTCATCACGGCCGCACTGATGCCCTGTGCAGCTGTCGCTTCCGGTTCCGGATCAGGCCCTCACGCGCCCACTATCCCTCCGGATCGAGCAGGAGAGCTGATCTCCAACTTTGATGAACTGGCGGCAAAGTTCGATGCCAAAGTATGTTCTCAATGCCACGAAGATGTTTATAACCAATGGGCACATTCACCCAAAGCACACGCTTTCAGCACCGAGCGTGTACTTCAGACATGGAGGACCTTTATCAAACAGGGACTTGACAGGGAGAAAAATCCGGATTGGTCCGGGGAGTACGTGACCAGGATGTCAATCAAGAGCCACTGTCTCTGGTGCCATGCACCTGTTATCAAGTACGCCACAGACAACCTCGTGGCAGAGATTATCGACACGATAATTGCTGCAGTCGATGACCCGGATAAAGGCAAGAGAGACGCAGCAAAGGAAAAACTCTCAAAGCTCAACCTCGATTGTTACGGCTGTCATAACATGTTTGCAGTCAAGGACGGATATTGGGGAAACACACCCCAAGTTGACGCCATCTACGGCCCTACCGGTAAAGTGGACCCTGCAAATCATGGTGAGAATGTTCCTAATGTTACAAAGACAATCAAGTCCGAATATCTTACTTCTGTTAATTACTGCGCAACGTGTCACCACGGATGTCCGGACAGCGTGCCTTTCTGGCAGTGCAAAACGCTCTACACGAGTTATGTTGAAAACTATGCATTGAAAGGCGGCAAGCAAAGATGTCAGGACTGCCATATGCCCAAAGCGGACAAGGATACCTGGGCGGACCATTCTTTCCCAGGGGTGCATAACAAGGATTTCTTCGGCAATGCCCTTGATATTGTAATTGAAGCAGAATCAACTCACTTCATCAATAACTATAAAAATGAACTTACACCTACGCTGTGCCTGAACGTAAAGATTACAAGTAATTCCGGGCACGGCCTTCCAAATGGTTGAGTATACATACCTAGAGCGGCACTGGAAGTGACCGCAAAAGACGATAAAGGTAAAATGATACACACCGAAAGAAGGAAATACGAAAACTGGAACCTCTGGTTTGAGGGAGGCAAAGAAGTCGCCCTCCGGCTATGGGACATCACGGCAGCAACAAATGTAAACATGGGGCTTGAGCCCGGACAGCCCAGTCAGGAAACTCACGTTATCCTTGTTGACCATAATACAAAGACAGTCACCATAGAAGTGAAGTTTCTCTTTGAACCCGAACCGGACAAATGGGAAACCATCAAGACCGTAACCAAGACTGTGAACTTTCACAGTTCAGACAAATACTTCGAGAAGAAGTAACCAATTCCTTAGACCCCGTGCCGCAAACCGGCACGGGGTTTTTATTTTGCCTTCTGTCATCAGCAACCGTTGATTAATACTGAAGCCTGTTGCAAAACTGACAGTAAATATGTAAAATTACGTCTTGATTCTAGCGAGATGTATTCCAGGGATGATGAATAAATTTTACATTCTGTTTTCACTGATAATACTTGTGTGTCTCGGTTGCGCTGACACGAGCTTAAAACCCTCGGCAGATTCTCAGTCGGCAACCGATGCATTCAACATAATTAATAGAATAAAGACTGCCTATATAGAAAAAGACAGGACGGTGCTGCAGAACCATATGGACGCTGTGCTTGCTGAAAATACCATAAAAGGGCTCTTGTTTGAAAAGGCCGAATTGGCGATCACGCCCAGGATGGTGACCATCGCAGGCATGTCGCTTAAGGTCAATATAATCTGGAATGGCTCATGGTGGTTGACGAAAGACAAGAAACTTGAAAACAGAGGGGTAGCTGATTTAGTATTTCATAAGGAAACAATGCAATTGACATATATAGATGGTGACAATCCTTTTAGTGTCCCGTCGGTAAAGCAGTAAGTGAGAAGTGTTATTTTATTTCAGCCGAAGTGGCGGAACTGGCAGACGCGCTAGGTTCAGGGTCTAGTGGGAGCAATCCTGTAGGGGTTCGAATCCCCTCTTCGGCACCATTTCTCTTTCCCGAAAGCTGACCAGCTAACAAAACATTTACGATGTTTTGTTCTTTTTCTTCAGTCGCTGATTCAGCGCCTGACGCGTAATGCCGAGCAGGGACGCAGCGCTTCCCTGGTTATCATCACAGCACTTCATTGCCTCGACTATAATATGGTCTTCCATTTCCTTCAGGGTCGGGAAATGCCCGAATATTTTTTTCAGGGAAGATGAGTTTTCATCCACGGAAAGCGGCCCTGTCTCCGGGAGAGGACGTCTATGTTTAATGAACCCCTTGAAACTGTCCAGGGAAAGTTTGCCTGATTTATGCTGTGCGACAGCGTCATGGACCATGGCCTGAAGCTCACGGACGTTTCCAGGGAACTGGTAGTTGGACAGCAAAGTGATGAGTTCAGGAGAAAGCACAGGTTGTTTCTTGTCCATGGTCTTTGATGATTCTTCGATGAAATGATCAAGCAGCAAGGGAATGTCCTGAAGACGTTCGCGCAGTGGAGGAATATGAATATGATGGGCGCACAACCGGTAATACAAGTCGTTGCGGAAAGTCCCCTGCTCTATCTGCTCCAGGATGTCCTGGTTTGAACAGGCGATTATTCGCGCATTGCTCTTTTCCGGCGTGTCCGACCCGAGGGGATAATAAATCCTCTCCTCCAGCAGGCGCAGCAGTTTGACCTGTGATGATTTACTTAAGTCGCCTATCTCATCCAGTAAAAGGGTGCCTCCTGATGCGCGCACGATCAACCCCTCTCTGTCTTTGTCCGCGCCTGTGAACGCGCCTTTTTTATGGCCGAATAATGTATCTGAAAACATGGTGTCATCCAGGCCTGCCACATTGACCGCTATATATTCGCCTTTCAATCCGCTTGCAAGATGGACCGACCGCGCAACTAGCTCCTTACCGACTCCGGTTTCCCCGGTGATAAATACCGGTTTCTGTGATCTGGCCACAGCCTCGATGTACTGGAAAATGGCCCGCATCTTTTTACTCTTTGTAATGATCGATGAGAAGGCCGCCTCATTCTCCAGCTCCCCTGTGAGAAGGTGTTTCTTGAGTGAAGTTATCTCGTCTTCCATCTGCTTGCGGTCGGTGATGTCCCTGACTATATGGATCACGCCTATGAGCTGATTGTTGCCGTCAAACTGGGGCATGGCCCTTATCTCAAGAAATTTGTTCAAATGGGGCTCGTATGTTTCAAAGGCAACCGGCTTCTCGGTCTTCAGGCACTCGCAGCTCGGGCAGCCCTTAGGCGGAGAGTTTTCACCGTGGTAACGCTCATAACATTTTGCAGTTTTGTTTTTTAAGAAAGGCAATCCGAGTATCTTTTCCGCCGCCTTGTTGGCATGAATGATGTTATAGTTTTTGTCGTGGACCGTGATCATGTCGGTAATGTTATTGAAGGTGTCTTCCCAACTGTATACCGACTGAAAGATCAGCTCGTCGGAGCGCGAATGCTCATTTTCCATGTCGGAAACGAGCTGCCGCATCTCTTCCAATTCCTTTAAAAGCTGTTCTTTTGATTTTTCATTATCATTCATTTTAGTCTCTATTCCAATGGACGCTGCCAATGTCAGGGGAGGGTAAATTTTAAAAGTCACCTCGATACCTTAAGAGTAAATTTAACAGGCACAACAGTCTTAAATACAGAGTAGTGATAAAATTATCCTGATGATAAACTCAATATCTTATCGAATTGTGAATTTTTAAATTTACCCTCCCCTGACATTTCATATGCCAATTGGTTGAAAAAATCTTCATCTAAGTATAACCCATTGCCCGTTCCGGATAAAAGTTCATGTAAAAGCGTGGGGAGGAGTAATGTCGTGAAACTGCCCAATATGATATTTTATTAATGTTAAAATACCGTGGTCATGAAAGAACAAATCAATTTAGGCAAATGGACGGAAGAGGACCTGGACCTTCTTCTAAATGAAGCATCGGGAATAAAAGGCGCCGGCGAGCGAACAGCCTTTCTTTCAAGACACTTCCTCAAAACGGAATATAAAGAATCTACATTAATAGGAGATGCAAACAGCCCGGAGGTTTTTGTCATCAATCTTGAGGCTGTTGACTGCTTTACATTACTTGACTATATCGAGGCAATGAGACTCTCAGCTTCTTTTATTGAATTCAGGGAGAACCTCAGGAAGGTGAGATACCGGTCCGGGGTGATTGCCTATGAAAGCAGAAACCATTTCTTCACCGACTGGCGGGAATTCAATTCCTCTATGGTTGAAGACGTAACAGAGAAGATCAGTTATGGCAATAGCCACAAGGTGCTCAAACGGCTAAACAGGAAAGATGACGGGACATGTTTTCTCCCCGGTATCCCCGTCATTGAGCGGGAGTTTGCCTACATCCATTCAGATGCGATTGATGATGAAGTGATCGATAACCTGGACACAGGTGATTATGTCGGGATGTATTCGAAAATAGAAGGACTGGATGTATCACATGCCGGCATTATTATAAAGGAGCAGGACAGGTCCAAATTGAGACACGCCTCATCATTGCAAAAACACAGGAGGGTGATGGATGAGGATCTGAGAAAATATTTAAAGGCCAAGCCCGGCATTATTGTGCTAAGACCGAAATAACGGCAGGGTCACCCCTCCCCTGCAACCAACATGAATAATAAAATATGAAAATGCTTAAGGCAATCTTCAGCCGCAAGATGCTCGTCTCTTTCATCATGGGCTTCGCATGCGGGCTGCCTCTTCTTTTGACCATATCGGTATTGCAGGCGTGGATGAAGGAGGAAGGTGTGGACCTTGCGGTAATCGGCATGATGGCGCTGGTCGGCCTTCCGTATACGGTGAAATTTATCTGGGCGCCCTTCCTTGACCGCTTTACACTTCCTTTCCTCGGACGCAGAAGGGGCTGGCTCCTGGTTGCACAGATAGCATTGATTTTATCGATTGCCGGTCTCGGCATGACCAGTCCCGGAAAGAGTCCCTGGATGGTGGCCTTTGCCGCCTTTCTCGTCACATTTTTCAGCGCCTCGCAGGACATCGTGGTTGACGCTTATCGAAGGGAGGACCTTACCGACGGAGAATTGGGATTGGGATCTTCTCTTTATGTAAACGGCTACCGCGTGGGGATGCTACTGGCTTCCGGGGGCGGACTGATCATGGCGGACCACATGCCCTTCTCAATGGTCTATCTGATAATGGCCGCGTGCATGCTGCCCGGTGTATTAACAACCCTGCTTACCCCTGAGCCTGCCGTCACAATGGGCACGCCTAAAAACATGAGGGAGGCGGTTGTCGCTCCCCTCGTTGAATACTTCAGCAGGCAGGGGGCCATATGGATGCTCGTATTTATCCTGCTCTATAAAATCGGGGACACGATGGCGAGCGCGATGACCACCCCCTTTTACCTTGATATCGGTTTTTCGAAGACCGAGATCGGGGCGGTGGTAAAGCTGTTCGGATTCTGGGCGACAATTATTGGAATTTTAATCTGGTGACTGTTAATGCTGAGGCTAGTTATAAACCGGTCGCTCTGGGTATTTGGTGTTTTGCAGGCCATATCAACCGCCGGGTTTGCCATGCTGGCGCGCATCGGCCATAGTATTCCCGCACTGTCTGCTGTTATTGTTTTTGAGAACCTCAGCGCCGGTATGGGAACAGCGGCCTATTCTGCCTTTATGGCAAGTATTACGAACAAGAAATTTACCGCCACCCAGTACGCTCTCTTATCCAGCTTGATGGGAGTCCCCAGAGTTATCGCTTCGGCGCCTACCGGCCTTCTTGTGGAATATGTGGGCTGGGAAAATTTCTTTATCGGCTGCGTCCTGATCGCCGCTCCGGGAATGCTGCTTCTGCTGAAATT
>JACRQA010000170.1 GCA_016222915.1 Nitrospirota bacterium
CGCGGCAAGGAGGCCGAGCTTTTCAACCGCGTGGCAGTGCTGTTTGAAAACAGGGACTGCAATTCGATTGATGAATTCAGGGATGTATTGTCCAGGGTCCTTGAAACAGTCAATGCATTTTGCGGTATCAAAAAGAGCATGCTTTTTACGAACCACCACAGCGACGGCAAAGACATGCTGAAGATTTTCCATATGGCGGCTTCAGACGCCTGTGAAACACATGAGAACATTTATCTGAATATGGAGACAATAAAGGGACCCGAATTTCATGATTTTACCTGCGTCACCGCGAAAGATGTAAAAGAATATCTTGACGCGACAAGGCACGGCCTGAGGCGCAGAGATACGCAGAGCATTGATTTTGAGACCGTCATACGCAAAGGCAGCGAGAACGGGATAAGTATGGCAATCGCCTTTGGCCCGAGGGAGGACGCAATGCCTGTGACGGAGCTTATCGAGCGTGAACTGGGATTTTTCCAGAACCTGATATTCTTCCTCTATTCCGCGATAAACAATAAACTGACCGCGCTCGACCTTATGCACAAGGAACGCCTGCTGCAAAAGAAATTTGTAAGGCTTGAGCAGAAGGTCTCCGATAGCGCACACGAATTCAAGATACGGCTGCAAACAATACGCACCGAGGCGGACATCTGGGACATGTGCTGTGAAAAAGAGTTGAGGGAATGCGCCCTGGCCGAATCTTCACGGGCTTACGGCAATATCTCCTCGTCCATAAGGGACCTCAGCAGCTATACGAACAGGGCACTGAGCGGGTATTCCCCGGAAGCATTCTCCCTCGACGGCAATGCCGGGGAGCTTACAGACCTTTCTTCCTTTATCGGCTGGTGCGCCAACAGGTATGACTCGCTTGTGAGGAAGGAATCACTGTCCCTTTCAATTGACAACACGGTAAACGACCTGCCTGAGTTTCTGCTGGACAGGGATGAATTCAGCTGCGCAATGGGAAACCTGATCGACAACGCAGTGAAATACAGCATGCCGGGCAGGGACATTCATATCTTCGCCGGTTTTCACGAGGACACATTTTCAATAAACATCAGCAATTATGGAATAGGCGTTTGCGAAGACGAAAAGACACGGGTCTTTGAAAGGAATTACCGCGGACGCGCTGCAATGACCGCGCTGAAATCAAAAGGCCAGGGGATCGGGCTTTCAGAGACAAGAGAGATCGTCAGGAGACACGGAGGCGACATAACCATCGACAGCCGGCCGGAAGACCCCGGCTCCGGTTGTTATAAGACCGTGGTGACCGTCACCCTGCCGTACAAACAGAAAGAAAGAGGTAATCATGATAAATATATTGTGGGTTGAGGACCAGCCGGACCAGGGCATCGAGAGGATCATAGAAACTCTCAGGTCCATGTATCCGGATTTCGCAGTGCGTCTTGAAATAGATGCAGAGGCCGCTGTATCGCATCTGAAAGAGGACAGGTACGATCTGGTCATACTTGACGTGCGACTCCTGCCGAAGAAAGGCTCCATCCCTGACGACTCAAGGGTAAAGGGCAAGGTCATCCTGCAGGAGCTGCGCAGCGGGACCATCAGCGGGAGGACCGTGCGCGATGTCCCGTGTATAATTTTTTCAGCAATCATAAACCAGAAAGACAAGACTGAGATCATGAGCGTTTCACCGCCGCCGCTCGCATATTTCGAGAAGCCGGTGGCGCTGAGGGACTTCATTAGCGTCATCCACGGCCACTTCGGAGGCGCGAGATGAAGGCGCTGTTTTCCGAGACCGAGCGGAAGGCCGAGCTTTTAGAGAGATTCATCATCGAGTTTCACAGAGTGCGAAACGAGCTCAAGGCTGTACGAGCGCCGGAGGTCATCCAGGAGATTTATCTCAAGGCCCTGCTGCGGCTGTTTGACGCAAAATGCATGATAATCCTTTCCGGCGCAGACAACGGCACAGCCCGGGCCGTCAAGGTTTATAACTATTCGGGGGCCGCTGAAGAAGGCTTCGTAAATATCCGGGACGGTGAGGTCATATCAGGCGCTTCAGTCGGGGAATTGTCCGGATACGGCAGGCATGGATCTACTGTAAGCCGCAGCGTGGACAAAGATGATCCCCTATTCACGAAGGGCGTCAGGTCCTTCTTCTCATTTCCCTATAGTTACAGGGGAGAGAAATGCGTATTGATGATCTGCAACTTTGCCGTCGGGGACTACCGGGATTCGATTGAGTCGTACGAATCGCGTCTGGCGGCCATTGTCATGGAGCTTCTCGATGCGACTTTTTTCGACGAGCATATGGCCGAGCTGTCGGCGGCCCTGGCCGAGGCAAAGAACAACGGCTCACGTGCAGAGCTGTATATGGCTTCGAAAAAGGCCATAGAATTTTATGCAAAGTACGAATACCCGATCAGCGACAAGATAGTCGCCGACTATCTTGACACCACCTTAAGCAGGCTGACGAACCCGGGGAGGCAGGCCTTTCCCGTGGAGGTCCATTCGGAGCTTATTAAACATTTGAAGGAAACCATAAAACACGCAGGCGGCCATGACTCAGCAGACAGTCTGATGAAAAGTCTTTTTCCCTGCTTTGGCCCTTGCATAGGACAATCCGTGCCCGGCGAGCGAATAGCCGAACATATGCCTCTTACGACATTCTCCCTGAGCAGGGTCATGATGGCCCTTTCACTCAAGCTTCAGGAAGAAGATCTCATTGAAAAATGCAGGGCCATGGCGCAAAGGCTGCACAGAAGCACGCCAAATCCTTTTATTGTAAAGATGCAGGGCATCACAAATCCTCACGACAGCGAATACATAGCCTGTCTTCAGTCCCGGTGGATGGAGATAGCGAGCCTTTGCGAAGGCATACGGCTGCAGGTCCTTTCAGCGGACCCGGATGCCGAAAGACTCCACAAGCTGCTGAAGGATATCGCCCCTGATACAAGGAGTCTGCTCTGGACGGCCTTGTCTTTTGTAAGCGACAACAATTATAAGGAACAGAAAAACGCCGATATGCCCCAGGAGGGGGTCAATATCGAAAGCCTCTGGCTAAAGACCTGGTTCGGTCACCACATCCTCGAGGGAGAAACTCTCGATATGATTTTCAGCGACTGCATGCGCAGCCGCCTTTCCAGGATATCCTTTTGCCATGAGCTGAGCGTGTTCGTCCTTTATCTCCTGCATCGTTTAAAGACCATTGAGTCAAAGGCGCCCGTCATATTCCCGTATGGAAGCGAAGGCGCAGCGAGGGCGCTCTTTTATCTCATGGCGGAGTACGGCCATTCCGTCTGCCGCTTACCGCGCTCGGTCAGGCTCTATGAATATATAAACAACGCATGGGAGACTGAAGGCGTCCTGTATTTCAGCCGCATGCCCCACCGCGACCATATCTTCCATTCCATTGACGTGGCGCTTCTCGGGCTCCTGCTGCTGCACACCCGGTCAAACGGAAATGACAGCATCTCTCTGATCGATCAGATGGCCCCGCAGTTTGATAATGAAAAAAGCCTGGTGCTTGCCAACTGGCTTCTGGCCGCCCTCTTCCATGATATAGGCTACTCGTTTGTCCTCTACGAGACGTCGGCAAAGTTGGTCGATTTTTTCGAGACGCCTTCTCTCAGGGAAGGAAGCGCAGTCATTGCTGATGCAGTGAATGAGGCGAAAAGGAAAATTCTTGAGGACGTAAAAAACCGTTTCCCCGATATGTGGGCCGGGACAGATCTGCCTGATAAAATAAACCACGGGCTGGTAAGCGCGGCACACCTGGATTATATACTCAGGGGCCGCCCCCATGCGGACTCTCTCCACGAAAAATACAGGGCCGCGGTCCACGCGATCATTATGCACGATTCTAAAAGCTCCCCTGTCTTATGCAGTGAGGCCCCCCTTTCCTTTCTCCTTTTGCTATGCGACCACTTGCAGGACTGGAGCAGGCCGAGAGTGGACACCTCAAGGATGAGAAAGGGCGTTGCGGCATCACTTGATTACAGGCAGCCGTTTGAAGTGGATGCATACCACAACATGGCTTACCTGACGTTGAATTTAAAGATCGGGACAGACCGGATAAGATACGCTGACGACACCCTGAAATTCGTACTTGTATACAGGAAGCCCGACAACGGCAATTATGATCCCGTACTGCTTTGGCTCTCTACAACCTACGACCTCCAGAGGGCCGCCGGGTCGACGCTGTGGGAACAGATAGAATTTTCAATTGAGGTCCTCAACTCAGACAGTCAGCTTGAGATCGATTATGCCCGCGATTTCGTGTTGCAGGAAAAAAACGGAAACCTGATAGCCAACTGGCTTGACGCGGTGACAGGCGGAGGCAGCTTCGTGAGACATGGAAAAACAGGCTGCGGAGAAAGGCTAACGATTGAAATAAGCAACCGGCATGCTGCTCTGATAGACGACCTGAGGACGGACGAGTTTTATTCATCTTACACGCGTTGGAAACGGAAACTGACCGACAGGGTCTCCCTCGGCCGGCTCAGGTTTCTCTGCGACCTCGATGACAAATAGGAAGCGGAGCTGATTCCGTCCGCTCGCGACTACAAGACCATTCTTAACAGATTCTCCTGTTCTCGAACAATGATATGAGAACGTCTTATTGTTAAAAAAATCGATTGACAATATACCGTAATAAGATTATTATTTTTACTAATTATTGCATTTGATAAAGCCAACAAAATTCACATGTGGGAACATTCAACTTAATAACCAAGTCGTCAGTCGTTTAAAAGGCAGATTCCCTGCCTGATAATAACTAACTCACAACCCCTAAACCTTAATAAGGGAGGTAATGCATGGATCTTTCAAGAAGGGATTTCTTGAAGCTTTCAGGCAGCACGGCAGTCGCAGCAGGCGCGATAGGGCTTACTCCGGAAGAAGCAGCAGCCAAAGAGCTGGAGCTCCGGACCAAAGGCTCTACGGAAACCACCACCATCTGTCCATACTGTTCGGTCGGATGCGGCCTCATCGTACACACCAAAGACGGCAAGGTTGTAAATGCGGAAGGCGACCCGGACCATCCGATCAGCGAAGGCACGCTCTGCTCCAAAGGTCAGTCTTTGTTCCAGATCGTAAACAATCCGAAGAGGCTTACCAAACCGAGATACCGCGCGGCAGGGGCAACTGACTGGAAAGAGGTCGAATGGGATTGGGCACTTGATGAGATTGCAAAGAGGGTCAAGGATGCAAGAGACAGGACCTTCAAGCTTACCTCCAAGTCAAAGATAAAAGAGAAACAGCCGGACGGTACGGAGAAAGATGTTGAAAAGGATTTTACCGTCAACAGGACCGACGCCATCGCCCACGTGGGCAGCGCCGCCCTTGATAATGAAGAATGCTACATGCTGCAGAAGCTCCTCCGCTCGTGGGGGGTGGTATACATAGAACATCAGGCCCGAATATGACACTCTCCCACTGTAGCGGCTCTGGCAGAGTCGTTTGGTCGCGGCGCAATGACAAACCACTGGGTTGATTTCAAAAACGCGGACGTTATCCTTGTAATGGGAAGCAATCCCGCGGAGAACCACCCCATCTCAATGAAGTGGATCACAAAGGCGAGGGAAAACGGGGCAAAGCTGATCGTAGTTGATCCGCGCTTTACGAGGACGGCTGCAAAGGCCGACATCTACGCCCCGCTTCGTTCCGGGACAGATATCGCATTCCTCGGCGGAATGATCAATTACATCCTCGAGAAGAAAATGTACTTCAAGGATTACGTTGTAAATTATACCAATGCGACTTTTCTCGTGAACCCTGAATTCAAAGGCCCCGGCGAACTTAACGGGGTGTTTTCAGGTTATGACGAAAAGACCCGCAAGTACGACAAGAAGACGTGGTCTTATCAGATGGATGAAAATGGGGTCGCGAAAAAGGACTTCACTCTCAAAGATCCGAACTGCGTATTTCAGTTGTTAAAGAAACACTACAGTCGTTACTCCCTTGACCTGGTGTCATCGATTACCGGCACGCCGAAGGAGAATCTGATCGAGGTGTACGATGCATTCGGTTCAACCGGCAGACCCGACAGGGCAGGCACGGAGCTTTATGCAATGGGCTGGACCCAACATACAGTCGGCACGCAGAATATCCGCACCATGTCTATCATCCAGCTTTTGCTCGGCAACATGGGAATTGCGGGCGGCGGAATCAATGCGATGAGGGGCGAATCCAATGTGCAGGGTTCAACCGATCACGGGCTGCTCTTCCACATCATTCCCGGATACAATCCCGTGCCGTCGGCAACGGTTGTCGATACCGCTGCATACATAGAAAAATTCACGCCAAAGACAAAAGACACGAGGAGCGTAAACTGGTTCGGCAACAGAAACAAATACCTTATCAGCTACCTCAAGGCAATATACGGCAGCAGCGCAACAAAGGAGAATGACTTTGGATACGCGTGGCTGCCTAAACTCGATGAGGGAATGAACGGCTCATGGCTCGTGCTATTTGACAAGATGTTCAAGGGCGGTTTTGAGGGCTTCTTCGCCTGGGGACAGAACCCCGCCTGTTCAAGCGGAAACGCAGGCAAGGTACGCACGGCCCTGTCCAAACTCAAATGGATGGTCAATGTAAACCTGTTCGACAATGAGACAGGCTCTTTCTGGAAAGGCCCAGGCATGAAGCCGGAGGATGTCCAGACAGAGGTGTTCCAGCTTCCAGCCGCTGTTTCTGTTGAGAAGGAGGGGAGCATCACCAATTCGAGCCGTCTTGCCCAATGGAGATACAAGTCAGTAGAACCGGCAGGCGAGGCAATGCCTGATTCGGAGATCATCAATGAACTTCGCAACAGGGTGACAATGCTTTATAAAAAAGAAGGCGGAAAATTCCCTGCGCCGATAACCAATCTCACATGGGACTACGGAGAAAAAGACGCTGACGGCAAGGTCGTAAAGTTTAACATCCATGAGGTCGCAAAGGAGATCAACGGGTATTACCTTGAAGATGTGTGGGACAAAAAAGTGGACCCGCCGAAACTCCTGGGAAAGAAAGGCGAACTGTGCGCTTCATTTGTCACTCTTCAGGCGGACGGCACGACCTCCTGCGGGAACTGGATCTACAGTCAGAGCTACACTCAGAAGGACGGAAAGATCATTAACATGATGGCCCGCAGGGGCAAGGACGATCCCACCGGACTCGGCTTGTACTCAGGCTGGGCCTGGGCCTGGCCTGTCAACAGGAGGATCATCTATAACCGGGCGGCTGTTGATATGAACGGCAATCCCTGGGACCCGAAACGAGCGGTCATTAAATGGAACGCAACCAAGGAAAACCCGGCCACCAAGAAACCGGGCGTCTGGGAAGGCGATGTGCCTGACGGGCCCGCGCCTCCGATGGCTGATGAAAAGGCCGGGAAATATCCGTTCATCATGCGCGCCGACGGCATGGGCGCGCTATTCGGCCCAGGGCTCGCGGACGGCCCTTTCCCTGAACACTATGAGGCGCTCGAATGTCCGCTACAGGAAAACCCGATGCAGCCTGGCCACAGGATCAATCCTACGATAAAACTGTTCTACGCTACTGAAGGGGCTACGGCAAAGGCAAAGGAAGGCGGTGGACTGCCCGAAGATATTTTTGTCAGCTGCGATATCCGGTTCCCGTATGTCGCGACAACATACAGGGTTTCAGAGCACTGGCAAACAGGTGTAATGACAAGACATCTCCCCTGGCAGCTCGAACTCTCTCCGCAGCAGTTTGTGGAAATAAGCGAACAACTTGCCGGAGAATTGAGCATCAGTAACGGCGAGAAGGTAATTGTCTCCTCAGCAAGAGGCAAGGTGAATGCGGTCGCCATGGTGACAAAGAGGTTCCAGCCTTTCAAGGTCATGGACTCTACGATCCATCAGGTCGGTCTGCCCTGGCACTTCGGCTGGCAGTTCCCTGAAGACGGTAGCGCCGGAGACAGCGCCAACTTACTAACGCCGACTGTAGGCGATGCAAACACTTTAATACCGGAGACAAAGGCGTTTCTGGTGAATATAAAGAAAGCTTAGGAGGAGACCATATGGGTAGAATGTCATTACTTGTTTCTCCTGAATTATGTATAGGATGCAGGGGATGTCAGACAGCCTGCAAGGAATGGAACCAGCTTGAAGGTGAAAAGACGGAGAACAGGGGCACAACTGAAAATCCGCCTGACCTCTCGACCAATACATACAATAAAATCAGATACGTTGAGCTGCCATCGGAAAAGAACCCGGCGCGACTGCTTTTTGTAAGCCAGAGGTGCATGCACTGCGGAGACGCGGGCTGCATGAAGATATGCCCGGCGCCAGGGGCGCTTTTCAGGACGGATGAAGGCGCGGTCGCCTTTGACAAGGACAAATGCATAGGCTGCAGGCTCTGCGTCACGTCCTGTCCGTTTAACGTGCCGAGATATGACGCCGACAACAAAGTGTCGAAATGTACCCTCTGCGCCGACAGGATTTCCCAGGGACTCACTCCCTCCTGCGCAAAGACCTGTCCGACAGGCGCGCTGCGATACGGAGACAGAGACGAGCTGCTTGGTCTTGCGAAAAAAGCGGGGTATACAAAGGTGTATGGAGATAAAGACCTTGAGGGTCTTGGCGCCATGTATGCGTTTACGGATGCGCCGGTGATTTACGGCATGAACGACAGCCCGGCAATACCGGAGTCTGTAGTCTTCTGGAACAATGTGCTCAAGCCCCTTTCATACCTCGGGCTTGCAGGCGTCGCTGCTGCGGCCGTGTTTCATTACGTAGCATTCGGACCGAAGAAATAA
This sequence comes from Nitrospirota bacterium, assembly GCA_016222915.1. Taxonomy (GTDB): domain Bacteria; phylum Nitrospirota; class Thermodesulfovibrionia; order UBA6902; family UBA6902; genus UBA6902. Next base: position 8,723 of record JACRQA010000170.1, read on the forward strand.
AGAAAAAAAAAAAAAGATGAGTAATAACATGCTAAAGAAAGTATGCAGTTTGGAGATACTTGTCCACTGGACAAAGGCGATCAGTTTTTTCATACTCGTGATAAGCGGCTTTGGTTTCATGTTTCACATGGAAGGGGTAGGCTCCGCCTTCGGGGGCTTCAACCAGATGAAGACCATCCATAACTGGGTCGGGGTTGTCTTTGCCGGCGCGCTGTTTCTCACGATCTTTCACTACCTGCCTGTGGCCTTGAAGTTCACGTCCGATGACGTTACATGGCTGACGAAGGCCGGGGGATATCTCTCCAAGAAGGCGCAGCTTCCGCCGCAGGACGAGATAAACGCAGGGCAGCGTTGCCTTTCTCATTATCGTCCCCATTCACATCTACATGGCGACACTTGCCAATCCCGGGACACTGCGGATAATGATCTCAGGCAGTGTACCTGTTGAATGGGCCAGGAAGCGCCATGCAAAATGGGTGCAGAAGATGGGATATTAAAAAAATGTAGGGGCGGGTTCTAAACCCGCCCCTATAAAAATACGCAATGATTAATCGTCATGCCTGAATTTTTCATATGAAGAATATTTTATTTCTCCTCTTTGTCTTATTCACAACCTCACATTCCTTTGCCGAAGAACAGCGTTATAACGTCCCACTGGAAGATTCCCCTTCCTGCGGCGCCAAGAATGCCGAGGTAACGTTCATTGAATTTCTCGATTATCAGTGACCCCATTGCACGGGGGTCGGTCCGACCATTCATAAGCTGATGAAGGAATACGACGGCAGGATGCGGCTTGTTGTAAAGCATTACCCGTACAAATACAGGGACTTCTCTCATATCGCCGCAGAGGCGTCGCTTGCCGCACTCGATCAGGGCAGGTTCTGCGAGATGCATGAGTACCTTCTGAAGAAATCCCCAAAGCTCAACAAGGCAGACCTCATTAGTTATGCAAGAGAACTCGGTCTTGACATGGCAAAATTTACAGACTCGCTCAATAACATGAAGCATCTCAGTATTATTGAGCGTGACAAGAAACTGGCTATAGACATGGACCTGTACAATACGCCGACATTTTTTATAAACGGCAGGAAGGTCGTCGGCAACAGGCCGTATGAATATTTCAAGAAGATCATCGAGGAGGAGCTTAAATGATAAATCCGGCAGTAGAAATCCTGAATTCAAAATCCCTTCGGCTCGCGGCGGCGGTCATATGTTTATTGACTATATTGATAACAACAGCGTCCGCTGCTCATCTTGAGTCCCTGAAATCCGTCCCGGTGCCGAAGGACAATCCTCAGACCCCTGAGAAGATCGACCTCGGTAAAAAGCTGTTCTTTGACAGGCGGCTTTCAGGAGACGGCACCATGAGCTGCGTCACCTGTCACGACCCGGAGACCGGATATTCCGACCGGCTCGCGATCTCCCTCAATTATCCGACTACAAAGAACTGGCGCAATTCCCCCACGTTAATCAACATTGCGTATAACAATCCCCTGTTCTGGGACGGCAGGGCGAAGTCACTTGATGAGCAGGCGCTGTTTCCAATGATGTCCGCCTTTGAGATGAACCAGAACCTTGATTTCCTTGAGGAGGAGCTGAAGGGTGTGCCGGAATATGTTGATGCGTTCCAGAAGGTCTTCGGAGGAGAGATAACCCGCCAGAGGGTCGCCATGGCGCTTGCGTCTTTTGAAAGGACGATAGTATCAAGGAATGCGCCGCTCGACAAATTTCTCGACGGTGACAATAACGCGCTTACCCCGGAGCAGAAGAAGGGATACGAGATCTTTACCGGCAAGGGAAAATGCATCCTGTGCCATACCGGCGCAAACTTTACCGACAATAAATTTTATAACATCAGCGTGCCTGAGAATCCTGTGCTCATCAATGATCCGAGGGTGACCGCGACGATGAGATTCACCGCAAAGGTGTCAGGCTATAAAGAGTACCGCTCCCTCACTGAAGACCCCGGCAGGTAAGACACCTCTGCTTGCTCCGTTGAATCTTTCCGATGTTGAAAAGCATGCGCTCAAGGCGTTTTTGCTTGAGGCATTGAAGGGTGATGTGACTGTTGTGAAGATGCCGGATGTGCCGTAGGAATTAGTTATTTTTTCAATAATCTTCTTTAATGCAGGAGCAAGACCTGATCCTTAGTTTATCAAGCTCGTAAGTTCTTCTTCTCTTGCGAACTTTCGTCCCTCCGAGCTTTTTCTGTTTCCACTTGTTCACGGCTGGTATATAATAGAGCATTCCGTTAAATGACTTTAATACAAGACGCGAGCATGATCCACTCAGGGATAACAGGGCAAAGGACGCTGGATGGAAATAATTGATAACGTAAATCATCTGCTTGGGGACAATTTAAAACAGACAGTCGCTTCGGGATCAAAACTGAAAATAGCGGCGTCATGTTTTTCAATCTACGCCTTTGAAGCCCTCAAATCTGAGCTGGAAGGCATTGACTCTCTGGAATTCATATTTACCTCTCCAACCTTTGTGCCGGATGAAGTCACCGATAAAATAAAAAAAGAACGCCGTGAATTTCATATTCCAAAAAGAGAACGTGAACGCAGCTTCTATGGCACGGAATTTGAGATCCAGCTCAAGAATAAACTGACTCAACGCGCCATTGCCAAAGAATGCGCAGACTGGATGCGCCGCAAAGCGACATTCCGCTCCAATCGTGGCAAGGCGCCGATGCAGCAATTTGCTTGTGTTAAGAATACTGACTCCGAAGCTGTTTACATTCCTCTTCACGGATTTACGGCAGTTGATCTGGGTTACCAGCAGGGTGATGCTGTATCGAATTTCGTCAATAAAATAAATGAGCCGTCGATGACAGGCACCTATATGGCTCTCTTTGATCAAATCTGGAACGATCCGGAAAAACTTGAAGACGTCACTTCACGCTTATGTGACCATATCGACGCTGTTTATCAGGAAAACTCCCCGGAGCGCATCTATTTTCTAATGCTCTACAATATCTTTAATGAATTTCTTGAGGACATTAATGAGGATGTCCTGCCAAACGATCTTACCGGTTATCAGCAAAGTCTTATATGGCAAAAGCTCTTCAACTTTCAGCGGGACGCTGCCACCGGTATTATTAACAAGCTGGAAACGTACAGCGGCTGTATTCTGGCCGATAGTGTCGGACTCGGAAAGACCTTCACTGCCCTTGCAGTAATTAAATATTACGAGTTGCGTAACCGCTCTGTACTTGTGCTCTGCCCTAAAAAATTAGCTGACAACTGGCTGAACTATAATCGCAATCTGAAAACGAACATCTTTGCCAAAGACCGGTTTAATTATGATGTTCTCTGTCACACTGATCTTCAAAGGACCAGCGGTGAATCCTATGGCACACCCCTCAACCGGATAAATTGGGGCAACTACGATCTCGTCGTGATAGACGAATCACACAACTTTCGTAATAACGATGTATTCAAAGACAGGGAAACACGCTATCAAAAGCTGATGCGGGCTGTTATAAAAGAAGGGGTCAAGACCAAAGTCCTGATGCTCTCAGCCACTCCGGTGAATAACCGCTTTAATGACCTGCGTAATCAGCTCGCGTTAGCTTATGAAGGTGAATCAGAAAATCTCAGCGAGAGGCTGCGCACCGGAAAAAATATCGAGGAAATATTCCGTAAAGCACAGGCCACGTTTAATAAATGGTCTACGCTGCCTCCGGAAGAACGAACCGCCACTGCCATTCTTAATGCACTGGACTTTGATTTTTTCGAGCTGCTTGATAGTGTAACTATCGCCCGCTCGCGCAAGCACATTGAGACTTTTTACAATACCAGTGACATAGGACGCTTTCCTGAACGTCTCAAGCCGCAATCAGTTCACTGTCAGCTGACGCACCGGCCGGATGTAATAGGCTTCAATGATATTTTTGCTCAGCTGTCATTATTAAAGATGGCTGTTTATGCGCCGGTCAGCTATATTCTTCCAAGCCGTCTTGCCAAATATGAAGAACTATACGACACCGAGGTCGAAGGCGGAAGGGGAAGGCTCAAGCAGGTTGACAGGGAGAGAAGCCTTCAGGCCCTCATGACGGTAAACCTGCTCAAGCGCCTTGAGAGTTCAGTCGAGGCATTCCGGCTAACCCTGCAACGCCTCAAGGACAATCATCAGGCAACCCTTTCAAAGATCGAGACCTTTAAACGGACTGGGCGGGATACATCGTTTGCCGACATTGCCGCTGCATACGAAAATGCCGAGCCGGACGAAGACGAATTTCCCGAGCCCGACGATGACAGGATTGGCGGCAAGGTACAGATCAGCTTGTCAGATATGGACTTAACTTCCTGGGAGCATGACTTAACGGGTGACCTCACCGTGATTGACACGCTTCTTTCTGAAATGCTTAAGATCACTCCTGAAGACGATGCCAAGCTCCAGCACCTGAAAATTCAGATCGACAGCAAGCTCGCATCTCCCATAAATCCGGGGAACAGGAAGGTCCTGATTTTCACTGCCTTCGCGGACACAGCCAATTATCTATACCAAAACCTTGCTGCCGGACTGCTGAAAACCCGCAAGCTTCACACTGGAATAGTCATAGGCTCCAGCAGTCCAAAGTCTACTCTGAAAAAGAGCTACGACTTTCAGTCCCTGCTAACACTCTTCTCTCCGCGCTCCAAGGAAAAGGCCGCTATCCTTCCCGATGAACCCGGCGAGATTGATATTCTCATAGGCACCGACTGTATCTCAGAAGGCCAAAATCTCCAGGACTGTGATTACGTTATTAATTACGACATCCACTGGAACCCGGTGCGTATAATTCAACGCTTTGGCCGAATTGATCGTATCGGCTCACATAATACATGCATTCAGCTGGTCAACTACTGGCCGGACATTACATTAGACGAATACATAAATCTGAAAGAGCGTGTCTAAAACCGCATGGTTATTGCCGATGTCACTGCTACTGGCGATGACAACGTACTGAATGCTGAATCAAACGATCTGTCATACCGTAAAGAACAACTGCGCCGCCTGCAGGAAGAGGTCATTGAAATGGAAGATCTCAAAACCGGCATTTCTATCACTGACCTTGGCCTCAATGATTTCCGCATGGACCTGCTCAATTATGTAAAGACCAATGGCGACCTTGCAGGTGTGCCGAGTGGAATGCATGCCGTGGTCCCCGCTGATCCCGCACGCGGACTGCCGCCGGGGGTTATCTTCACCTTGCGCAACCGTAATCAAGGGGTCAATATCAACCAGCAAAACCGCCTCCATCCGTTCTACCTTATCTATATCGGGCAGGATGGTAATGTAGTCAGCAATCACACAGAGGTAAAGCATCTGCTCGATCTGGTCCGCTCGGCCTGCAAAGATCGCAGCCAGCCGGTCCCGGATGTCTGTCGTATTTTCAATGAGACCACAGATGACGGGCGGAGAATGGACAATTATTCCAATCTGCTTGACCAGGCCATCCGCTCAATGATCGATATAAAGGAAGATAAAGATATAGAGAGCCTTTTCACTGGCGGTGGCCGTACAACAGCGCTTGCTAATACGATCAAAGGTCTCGATGACTTTGAACTCATTACCTTCCTTGTAATTCAAGAGGTAGTTTGAGTCGCGGTATGTTTAACTATCCCGGACAAGCGACTTACAATAAAGTGCTTCCCAAGAATAAAATTTATGAGCGGGCCCGGCCCGGTCGTGCAGTACGTGACTGCTTTGTATCGCAGATTGATCAGATCGTATGGAAATATGTCCTGGCAACCCGAACAATTAATCTGCCGGCAAGAAAGCCTGTTGAAGAGATCGCAATTATTGAAATAAGTCTCAAGACGAAGGATGTTAATGAAGAAGTTCTGCGGACTATTGATAAAGCCGTTCCCGTGCCGATTTTTTATATACTCAGATATAAAGATAAGATCAGGAGTATTGCCGCTTACAAACGCCCAAGCGAAGCAGATCAAGGGAAGTGGGTAGTTTCTGCATACTTTGGGACCCCATGGCAGTCAGTCAACATTGAACGCCCGGAACTCCCTGTGGCGCTCGATATGAGCAAACTCTACGAACAGATGCTGCGCAATCATATTTCAATGCCTCCGCGTCCGGGGGAGTCCCTTAAAGACCAGGTCGAACGAATGATGCAGATACGGAGCAAAGAAATAGAGTGCCGCAAGCTCGAAAGCCGGATGAATAAGGAAAAACAGTATAACCGCAAGGTGGATATCAATTCCCAGCTTCGCACACTTAGAGGAGAATTGGAAAACCTGTCCGCCTAAGCTATATAA
>JACRQA010000171.1 GCA_016222915.1 Nitrospirota bacterium
AATCGGCGTGAGATTTGACGACCGCGTAACAGGAAAGACCGACGCCTTCGCCCCTCATGCAAAGATAATCCAGATCGATATTGACCCGACGTCGATCAGGAAAAATGTCAGGGTAGACCTCCCTGTCGTCGGAGATGTGAAAAACGTATTAAAAGACTTGCTAAAGGCACTCAGGGAATCAAAAGAACAGTGGGGAGCGATCAGAAGCTCATGGTTAAAACAGATTGATAAATGGAAAGAGGAAAGACCTCTTACGTACAGGTTCGATATAAATATTATCAAGCCTGAATTCGTAGTGGAAAAGATATACGAAGTCACAAAAGGCGAAGCAATAATCTGCACCGAAGTGGGGCAGAACCAGATGTGGGCCGCCCAGTTTTACAAATATGACCAGCCGAGGAAATTCATCTCTTCCGGAGGGCTCGGAACTATGGGCTACGGGTTCCCGGCTGCTATCGGCGCCCAGTTCGCATGTCCCGACAAAGTAGTCATCGACATAGCAGGCGACGGGAGCATTCAAATGAATATACAGGAGCTGGCTACGGCCGTCATCAATAAATTGCCGGTCAAAGTGGCGATCCTGAACAACGGCTATCTTGGAATGGTCAGACAGTGGCAGGAATTGTTTTTCAAGGAGCGTTATTCTCATACGCACCTTGAATCCGGCAATCCGGATTTCGTCAAGGTCGCGGAGGCCTATGGCGCAGTAGGATTACGGGCCACAAAGCCGGAGGAAGTAGTGCCTGTTATCAAAGAGGCGCTCAAGGTAAAGAACAGACCGGTCTTCATGGACTTCGTCGTTGACTGGAAGGCAAAGGTCTTCCCGATGGTCCCTGCCGGAGCGGCAATAGACCAGATGATATTCAATGAAGAGAAAGAAGAGAGGAAGTTAAAAGCAGTGAAATAAAGACAGTCAGCAGTGTCAATTCATGAATTGACCCTGCAAACGCTATCAAAATATAGAGGAGCAATATGCGTCATACAATATCAGTGCTTGTAGAAAATAAATTCGGGGTCCTTTCAAGAATCTCAGGCCTGTTCAGCGGAAGGGGTTATAACATTGAAAGCCTTTCAGTCGGTGAAACAACTGACCCGGCAGTTTCAATTATGACCATTGTTACAACCGGAGAAGACCAGGTGGTTGAACAGATAACAAAGCAGCTCAACAAACTTATTGACGTCATCAAAGTTGTGGACTTCATGGAGATCGACCACGTGGAAAGAGAGATGGTCCTCATAAAGGTCTCTCCGAGAAAAGAAGACCGTATCGAGGTTTTGAGACTTGCCGAAATATTCAGGGGACGGATTGTCGATTCAGGGACAACGACATTCACCATAGAAATCACCGGTGAGGAAAAAAAGATAGCCGCCTTCATCGAGCTCGTCAAGCCCTTCGGGATAAAGGAATTCGTCCGCACCGGCAAGGTCGCAATTGCTCGTGAAGGGGTAAAGAAGGGGAAGTAGGGAATTCACTCTTTCCCATATATTCTTTAAATATATCAAAGGGTTTTTTTAGCCTGTCTGCATTTGATTATTCTGCTGAAACAATAGCTCCGCCGTAAGTCGACTGAAACCTTCAAGCCGGCAATCTGCTATAATGGTGTACATTACTACATTAACACCGGCTACTGAGGGACAGCCTGACACCGCCCCCCTGATCGCTATTCTGTTTAATTAGTAGGGGCTTATTGCAAGACGCCTCTACAGGAGCCCACACACTTGAAGATAAGCAGCAAGACCATCCTCGGGAATTTTTCCCGTTTGCGAACGAAGTTGCCCGGAAACAGCCGGACACAAAAGTGCGCTGACAACGAGCCGCCATTGAGGGCGGAGTTATTCAGCGCCTATCAGATGGACCAGCATGGCAAGGTCCTCGCAGGCTCACATAAGCTGACCAGTGATTATGCCCCGGAGCAGCTCCTGACACGGCTGGCTGAGAATGAAGGCGTCCTGCTTGATGTCCGCAACCTGATTACAGAGGCAGTCAAGGCCGACCGCAGGATCACTCCGGCAGGGGAATGGCTGCTCGACAACTTCTATCTGATCGAAGAACAGGTCCGCACTGCCAGGAGGCATTTGCCGAAAGGTTACAGCCGGGAACTTCCCAAACTGCTGAATGGTCCATCGGCCGGTCTTCCTCGCGTATATGACATTGCATTGGAGACTATTTCTCACGGCGATGGTCGCGTAGATCCGGAGGCGCTCAGCAGTTTTATAATGGCCTACCAGTCAGTCACCTCCCTGAAGCTGGGCGAATTGTGGGCCATCCCCATCATGCTGCGCCTGGCGCTTATAGAGAATCTCAGGCGCGTTGCAACCAGGATTGCCACTGACAGGATCGACCGGAACAACGCTGATTATTGGGCGGACCGGATGACGGAGACCGCGGAGAAAGACCCGAAGAGCCTGATCCTGGTGATCGCGGACATGGCGCGGTCGGACCTGCCGATGGTGAGCTCGTTTGTTGCGGAACTTACACGCAGGTTGAAGGGACAGGGGCCTGCCCTTGCCTTGTCGCTTACATGGATCGAGCAGCGGCTCTCTGAATGCGGCCAGACGGTTGAGCAGCTGGTGCAGTCGGAGAACCAGCAACAGGCCGCCGACCAGGTCTCGATGAGCAACAGCATCGGCAGCCTCCGTTTTCTGGGAGATATGGACTGGCGCAAATTCGTTGAGACGATGAGTATTGTCGAACAGACACTGCGTAAGGACCCAGGCGGGGTTTACGGCAGGATGGATTTTTCTACACGTGACCGTTACCGCCATGTTGTAGAGAAGATTGCGAAGAACAGCCGGTTGTCTGAGAGCGAAGTGGCAGCCGAAGCGGTCCGGCTTGCAAGTGAAAACGCATCCTGTAAAGACAACAATCAATACCTTGACAATCGCTCATCACATGTCGGCTATTATCTTATAGACGAGGGACTGGCAAAGCTTGAAAAGCCGGCGGAAATGCGCTTGTCCGTCTTTGAGGCCTTCAAAAAATATATCTCACGGTTTCCTTTGTTCCTGTATCTTGGCACGATCACACTGATTACAGCGCTTTTAACCGGCGGCTTATCGGCAGAGGTATATGCAGATGGGCTGCATGGCTGGCTGCTTATGCTGACCGGCATCCTCTTTCTGCTGTGCACAAGCCAGCTATCGGTCGCGCTGGTGAACTGGCTTGCAACGATGTTAGTGACACCGCATCCGTTGCCGCGAATGGATTTTTCTAAAGGAATCCCGCCGGAACTGCGAACACTTGCCGTGGTCCCGACACTACTCACAAGCGCACAGAACATCGAGGACCTGGTCGAGGAGCTTGAAGTCAGGTTCCTGGCAAATCGGGACGAAAACCTGCGCTTCGGTCTGTTAACTGATTTCCAGGACGCGGACAAAGAGGACCTGCCGGAAGACGGAGCACTGCTGCAGTTGGCCCGGAAGAGGATCATGGAGCTTAATGATAAGTACAGGAGTGCAAAAGGCGATACGTTCTTCCTTTTCCACCGTCCGCGCCGGTGGAACCCACTGGAGAAAGTCTGGATGGGTTACGAGCGCAAGCGGGGGAAGATTGCGGAATTAATTTCCTTTTTGCATGCCGGTGCACAGGGTGTTTCAAGAAAGCGTTTTTCGCTGATAGTCGGTGAGACTGCGATCTTATCTGATGTGAAGTACCTGATCACTCTTGATACCGATACGCAAATGCCGCGCGATGCAGCATGGCAGTTTGTGGGGGCAATGGCGCACCCGCTGAACCGTCCGCAATACGACAAGGACAAAGGTCGGGTCGTTGCCGGGTACAGCATCCTTCAGCCGCGCGTGGCCGTAAGTCTGCCCGGCGCCGGCCGGTCGAGGTATGCGGGAATGTGCGGCAGTGATCCGGGCATTGATCCTTACACTCACATTGTCTCTGATATTTACCAGGACCTCTTCCATGAAGGCTCATTTATCGGCAAGGGGATCTATGACATCGCAGCATTCGAGCAGGCGCTTAACGGACGCCTACCTGAGAATCTTATGCTCAGCCATGACCTTATCGAAGGGTGTTATGCACGGGCAGGACTGTTGAGCGATGTGCAGTTATATGAGGAATATCCATCCCGCTACAGCGAAGATGTAAGCCGCAGGCACCGCTGGATACGCGGGGACTGGCAGATTATACGATGGCTGCTGCCCGGTGTTCCGGGACTTAATGCCCGCTTTCAAAAGAACCCTCTCTCGCTGTTGTCCCGATGGAAGATATTCGACAACCTCCGGCGCAGCCTCACACCTTCGGCATTAACACTCCTGCTGCTGCTGGGCTGGACCGGACTATTATCTGCATCTGCATGGTTCTGGACCTTCTCTGTGCTCGGAATAATATTTATCCCTTCATTGATCACCTCCATCATGGACCTTCTGCAGAAGCCGGGCGATGTGCTTTTGGCCCAGCACCTAACTGCCGCAGTTCGCTCCATGCTAAGGCACTTCGCGCAGGCGGCATTCACCCTGGTGTGTCTCCCCTTTGAAGCGTTCTTCACGCTGGATGCAATTGTGCGTTCAGCCGTGAGAATGCTGGTCACACGCAAACGGCTTCTGGAGTGGAGTCCGCACAGCGGCCAGAAACGCAATAATAGCACTGCAGGGGACCTTGCTGCAGCCTGCCGTACTATGTGGACCGCTCCCCTTATTGCCTTATCAGCAGGGACCTGGCTAATGCTATCGAATCCCGCTGCTTTAGCTGCGGCCATGCCTGTATTATGTCTCTGGTTTGCTTCCCCTGTTTCAGCGTGGTGGATCAGCCGTCCGCTTACCCGCAGCCGGGCAAGACTGACAGACGAACAAACCATCTTTCTCAGGAAGCTTTCCCGAAAGACCTGGGAGTTCTTTGAGACCTTCGTAGGCCCGGAAGATAATTGGCTGCCGCCTGACAACTATCAGGAGTATCGCATTGCCGCGGTTGCTCATCGTACGTCGCCGACCAATATGGGGCTTGCGCTGCTTGCGAATTTGTCCGCATATGACTTCGGTTATATCTCAGCCGGACAACTCATCGAACGCACTGATAATACACTGCGCACGATGGAAGGTCTGGAAAGGCACCGGGGGCACTTCTACAACTGGTATGACACACAGTCTCTGCAACCGCTGATGCCTATGTACATCTCAACGGTAGACAGCGGAAACCTCGCCGCTCACCTTCTGACATTGCGGCCGGGCCTGCTCGCGCTTCCCGATCAAAAGATCATGGGAGAGAGATTATTTGAAGGACTGAACGACACATTGAAAATTCTCGTGGACGTTACGGGAAAAGCTGTTCCTGCCCAACTCGCTCAACTTCAGAAAGATATGGAGTCCGCATATAATTCCCCGCCTGCTACGCTTACGGCGGCGCGGCTTTGCCTCGATCATCTGACAGCATCCTCAAACGAGGTGATCAGCAGTCTCGATGCCGCTCCTGACAGCGAAACTAACTGCTGGGTACGCGCCTTTACCGGTCAATGCCGTGCCGCTCTCGAGGAGCTGACCTTTCTTGCCCCGTCGACGGTTAATGGCATTGATGAGATACCGACGCTTCGAGAACTGGCAAATCTTGACAACCAACGTGCAGTTGAGAGGATCGCCACGATTGAGCGGCTTGCGTTGCAATGCAGCGAATTGGCCAATATGGAATATGACTTCCTTTTCGATAAAGAGCGACATCTATTGTCCATCGGGTACAATGTCAGTGAACGCCGGCTGGATGCGAGTTATTACGATCTGCTTGCTTCGGAAGCAAGATTATGCAGTTTTGTGGCAATTGCGCAGGGACAACTGCCTCAGGAAAGCTGGTTCGCACTGGGACGCCTGCTCACCACTGCCGGTGGAGAGCCGATCCTGCTTTCGTGGAGCGGTTCAATGTTTGAGTACCTCATGCCGCTTCTTGTTATGCCGACGTACGAACACACGCTGCTCGACCAGACGTATAAGGCAGTGATAAGAAGGCAGATCGAGTATGGCAGGCAACGTGGCGTGCCATGGGGCATGTCGGAATCAGGTCACAATACGATCGACGTTCATCTCAACTACCAGTACCGCGCGTTTGGTGTGCCCGGCCTGGGACTCAAACGCGGGCTCGCTGAGGACCTGGTCATTGCGCCCTATGCCTCGGCGCTCGCGCTGATGGTTGCGCCCGAGGAGGCGTGCCTGAATCTTCAGCGACTCGCCGCTGAAGGCTTCGAAGGCAAGTACGGCTTCTATGAAGCGATCGACTATACACCTTCACGCCTGCCCCGCGGACAAGCGAATGCCGTTGTCCGGTCCTTCATGGCCCATCACCAGGGGATGAGCTTTCTCTCTCTGGCCTATTTGCTCCTGGACCGTCCGATGCAAAAGCGGTTTGAGTCAGACCCGGTGTTCCAGGCAACCATGCTGCTGCTCCAGGAGCGGGTGCCAAAGGCCACGGCGTTTTATTCGCACACCTCTGAACTCTCAGACATGCAGGGTGCTTCCAGCAGTACCGAGTCGCCGGTGCGTGTTTTCAGCAGCCCGGATACGCCGGTGCCTGAAGTGCAATTGCTGTCTAACGGCAGATACCATGTAATGATTACGAATGCAGGCGGCGGTTACAGCCGGTGGAAGGACCTCGCGGTGACACGCTGGCGCGAAGACGGGACTTGCGACAACTGGGGCACATTCTGTTACCTGCGCGACGTGGAAAGCGGGGAATTCTGGTCCACGGCATTTCAGCCTGCGCTCAAACAATCAGATAATTATGAAGCGATTTTCTCAGAGGCGAAAGTGGAGTTCCGCTGCCGGGACCACGACTTTGACACACATACCGAGATCGCCGTTTCAGCTGAAGATGATATTGAACTGCGCAGGATCACTATAACCAATCGCGCCCGGACACGCAGGACAATCGAGGTCACGAGTTACGCGGAAGTGGTCCTTGCATCTTCTGCCGCTGACGCGCTGCATCCGGCATTCAGCAATCTCTTTGTCCAGACCGAGATCATTCAGCAGCAGCAGGCCATCCTCTGCACCCGCCGCCCCCGGTCTATCGATGAGCAGGCGCCATGGATGTTTCACCTTATGGCCGTGCACGGGGCGGAGACGGGAGAAGTTTCCTATGAAACGGACCGCATGCAGTTCATCGGCCGTGGGAACACTGTCGCAGGACCACAGGCAATGAGCGGGGCATCCGGTTATTTTACAGGGGCACTGTCGGGCACCGAGGGATCAGTGCTCGATCCGATTGTCGCCGTACGGCATCGGATAACCCTCGACCCTGAAGAACCGGTAACGATAAATATTGTCTCCGGCATCGGCGAAACCCGCGATATATGCATGGGCCTTGTCGGAAAATATCAGGACAGGCGTCTCGCGGACCGTGTCTTTGAGCTGGCGTGGACACATAGCCAGGTGCTCCTGCGGCAGATCAATGCCACAGAGGCCGATGCGCAGCTCTATGGACGCCTTGCCGGCTCTGTGATCTATGCAAATGCTGCGCTGCGCGCTGGACCGGGCGTTATCGCCGGTAACCGCCGGGGGCAATCCGGTTTATGGGGCTACTCCATTTCAGGCGATCTGCCGATCGTGCTGCTGCAGATTGAAGATCCTGACAACATTGATCTTGTGCGCCAGCTCGTACAAGCACACGCATACTGGCGCTTAAAAGGACTGGCGGTGGACCTGGTGATATGGAACGAAGATCATGCCGGTTACCGGCAGCTTCTGCAAGACCAGATTATGGGGCTCATTGCCTTGGGCGGCGAGGCCAATGTGACTGATCAGCCAGGCGGCATTTTTGTAAGACCTGTTGACCAGATATCGAACGATGACCGCATCCTGCTCCAAACCGTTGCCCGCGCAATCATCACCGACAGACGGGGAGCGCTGGCAGACCAGATCAACCGTCGTGGTTTTGTGAAAGCAACAGTGCCGTTCATAGTCCCGACCCGGACCCATCACTCCGGACCTCTGTCAGTCACTGCCCTGCCCCGCCACGATCTTTCGTTCTTCAACGGAATGGGTGGCTTCACCCCGGATGGACATGAATACGTCATTACGACCGCGCACGGGCATGTGACACCGGCGCCGTGGGTGAATGTGCTGGCAAACCCGTACTTTGGAACAGTCATCTCAGAGAGTGGGCTTGCCTACACCTGGGGCGAGAATGCCCATGAGTTCCGCCTCACTCCCTGGGAGAACGATCCTGTCTGCGATTCAGGCGGTGAAGCGTTCTACCTGCGTGATGAAGAGCGCGGACATTTCTGGTCCCCTGCGCCGCTGCCTGTCCGAGGGGCAACCCCCTATGTGACCCGGCACGGATTCGGCTACAGCGTCTTTGAGCACACAGAGCGCGTTATCCGCTCGGAGGTTTGGGTTTACGTGGCCATAGACGCACCGGTCAAGTTCACTGTGATCAAGGTGCGAAACGAGTCAGGCAGATCACTCCGACTCTCCGCCACAGGATACGCGGAATGCGTCCTTGGAGATCTGCGGCCCAAAACAGCAATGCATGTGATAACCGAACTTGACCCAAAGAGCGGCGCGCTCTTTGCCAGAAACCCTTACAATACAGAGTTCACAAACCGGGTTGCCTTCTTCGACGTGGACGATATTACCCGTACTGTTAGCGGCGACAGGACCGACTTTATAGGGCGCAACAGCACGCTTCGGAATCCTGCAGCGATGACACGGACGCGGCTTTCAGGCAGGGTAGGAGCCGGCCTGGACCCCTGCGCCGCTATCCAAGTCGCATTCGATCTGGCCGACGGGCAAGAGCGCACGCTTGGCGCAGTACAGGTGGAAACACCCGACCAGTCCATAAATATCCTGGCCAATGGCTGGCTCTTATACCAGACTCTTGCGTGCCGGATCTGGGCACGCAGCGGATACTATCAGTCAGGGGGCGCCTTTGGTTTCCGTGATCAATTGCAGGACGTGATGGCGCTCATTCACGCAGAACCGGGACTGATGCGTAAACATCTCCTTCTGTGCGCGGCCCATCAGTTCAAAGATGGTGATGTCCAACATTGGTGGCATCCTCCATCAGACAGGGGCGTGCGCACGCGCTGTTCAGATGATTTCCTCTGGCTGCCTTTGGCGACCTCCCGCTACGTTCTGAGCACCGGAGACACCGGAGTATTGGATGAACCAGTCCACTTTATAGAGGGCCGCCAGGTAAACATGGACGAGGACTCGTATTATGATCTTCCCATCCGGTCTGAAAAAACAGCCGGTTTGTACGATCATTGTGTCCAGGCAATCATGAAGGGGCTTAGCTTTGGACAACATGGCCTGCCGCTCATCGGATCGGGCGATTGGAATGACGGCATGAACATGGTGGGCGAACAAGGCAAAGGCGAAAGCATTTGGCTGGGGTTCTTCCTTTATGACGTACTCATGCGGTTCACTGAAATTGCCCGCCTTCGCGAAGACCTCCCCTTTGCAGAACTCTGTCTGAAAGAAGCGGCCCAACTGCGCAGTAATATCGAGCAGAATGGCTGGGACGGTGAGTGGTACCTCCGTGCCTTCTTCGATGACGGCTCGCCGCTTGGTTCAGCGGGTAATCCCGAGTGCCGGATCGATTCCATTGTGCAAAGCTGGTCTGTTCTCTCAGGCGCCGGGGATTCCGAACGTGCAGCCATGGCAATGGAAGCGTTGGACAAACACCTCGTACGACGAGACCATAGATTGATCCAGCTCCTGGACCCGCCGTTTGATAAATCGGATTTGAATCCGGGCTATATAAAGGGGTACGTCCCCGGAGTCAGGGAAAATGGCGGGCAGTACACTCATGCCGCGATCTGGGCCGCAATGGCGTTCGCAAAGTCAGGCGACAGCCGCCGGGCCTGGGAACTGCTGTCAATAATCAACCCGGTAAACCATGGGAGATTTCCGGAGGAAATTGACACCTATAAAGTAGAACCTTACGTTGTCGCAGCTGACGTATATGCGGTCTCTCCACACACCGGCCGCGGCGGATGGACATGGTACACGGGATCAGCCGGATGGATGTACCGGCTTATCATGGAATCACTCCTTGGGTTGAGGCTTGAAGTAGATAAACTGCTCTTTGCGCCGTGCATTCCTGCGGATTGGGGGTCGTTTAAAGTTCACTACCGGTACAGGGAGACTCTTTACCATATCACTGTCCTGCAAACGCGCGATGGTAGTGGAGAAATGAGTGTGATTGTAGATGGTGTTGAGCAGCATGATAATGCTATTCCGCTTGTTGATGATCGGCAGGAGCATGTGGTTGAGGTGAGGATCCCCTTAGAAAAAGAAAGATGATAAACTTTAAATTATCAAAGGAGGAACTATGAAGAAATCGGAATTGACGTTACCAGAAATCGCCCTCATAGCCGGCACACGTGCAATGCTGGGAGCAGGCGCAGGTCTGTTATTGGCAGACAGGCTCAGCGATGACCAGAGAAAGAAGATAGGGTGGACGCTCCTTATTATTGGAGCGATCAGTACAATCCCCCTGGCAATTGATGTTCTGGGCAAAAGGAAGTAGTCATTGAACGATACGCTCTGCTGAGCCTGGGAGGTAAATACCTTCACCTATAAAATGTGTAGGTCTGAACCCCCACCCACTTTTGAATTTTAATCGTGACAAATACCACAGGGAAGTTTATAATTTCCTATCCAGGGACGGCTGATCTTTTTTCATCATCCCTGCATAGTATAGATATCGATATGTGTAAAAAAGAAGGAATATAAATGGCTGTTGATAGACAAGAGCTGCATAGGCGCATAGAACTACTAAGAGAAAAACTAGAAACAGGCAAAATTCATGTTGCGTCACATTTAATAGAGGGATTTCGGAATAGTATATCAAAAGTTCGTTATGCAAAAGATGGGTTAGTCGACCCAGATTCAGTAGATGGGAGAATAAGAGCCATGTGTCTAGGTATTGCTGTACAGCATGATAGGGATGAGTGGAAAAAAGCTGTATCATTAAAAGAAATTCAGCAAGCTTATTTTGCCAGAGTAGAACATAATTTCGGACCTTTATATGAGATGATGCTAAAAGCGGATGCAAGTCCGTATCAATTTGCTCGATGGTATTCTTCTAAAAAGGAACATGTTGATAATTCATTTCCTGAAGAGTTTATTAATGAACTAAAGGAGTTTTGGGATAAGATATCTGACCCTACGTGGATTCATATAGAAGATAGCTTCAATTTGAAAGGTGTTTTTGGTGGAGAAATATTCCCCGATGGCGCAACTAATGTTGCTTCATGGGCCGGAATTTATTTAGATACACTTGTCTTGCCAGATCCTTTCCTGAAAATTTCATCAATCGTCTCTTTAATGCCTCCAGAGGAAAAGATTTATCAAGTTTTAAGAATTGGTTTACAAGTACTAGGGTATAAGAAATTAGTATTGACCGATATTACTCCTCCGTTAGTCGCAATTTTACCAGATAAGATTCACATGGAGAAAGAATACCATGAGTTTGTTATACACTCTGCTGGGCTTGATACTCTTACTCATGCTAATAGGATTTTCGGACATACGTTTAGTGAGATTGAGGAACTGAAAGAGTATTTGTCTAAATATAAGTCTTCATCAGATTTGGTTAACGCAATAAAAGATCCACGTTATCTTGTTTTTGCAACTGAATGGGAAGGATCATTAGAGGATCATATAAATAGATATATAAAAGAAATGTACCAAAAGATAGGCATGATAACTCCTGGGGAGGCTGTTATATCACAGCTACATAGTAGGTTTTGTCAATCAAATGATCTTTATCATAGAAGTATAGACGTGCACGGAGTGCCAATTATAAGTGCGGAAACATCATGGCTTTGGTACAAGTGGATGCTTGAGAATTCGTCTCATATACAACCATCGTCAAATATAGAGGACCTTCATATTACACACGCTTTGCAAACATCTGTCCCCAATGAAATAACTTGGATTGGAGATATTCCTGCTGATGCATTAATTGAAATGAGAAAATCTGGAGCTATGAATGAAATTAGAGATATTTTGCGATCAGGGATAAAAGAGTTGATTGAGTTAAATCCATCTAATTTTCACAGTACAGGTGACAAGGTATTTAAAAACTTGGATAAAGCTTTTACAGACCATGAGGTAAAACTTAAGGAGTTATCATCAAAAAAGTGGAAATTCGCAGGAAGAGATATCGGTTCATTTTTAGTTGTTGGTGGCATTGAAATAGCAGCTGCAATTACAGGGCTTCCCTTATATGGTACAGCTGCTGCAGTCGCTAGTATGTCAGGACTTATTCCTACGGCCAAAGAGATTAACGAAAAATATAATCATATTTCTAAACAAAAGGATGAGGTGTTAAATTCTGGGGTGGGCATACTATTTAAGCACAATAAAAAATAAACACATATCAACTCATTGCAGCGTAAACCATAGGGACACATCCCATATTTTTCAGAGAATTACGGGATGTGTCCCTAATTATCAATTACATTCTCTCGCTAACCCAGTGCCAAGACCACGGGGAACCTGTCTACCGACAGGCAGGTACGCTCGCTGTCCATTTATAATTAAGATCAAATTATCGGGGGACTTTGTTTGTTGTCGGGGTTGAGTCTTTAAAGCCGAAGAAATGTATCTTTCATCAGGGTTTTGGTATAATTGTTCAGAGGTCAGCAAGTATGAAAACAGTACGGACAAGAAAAGATGTTTTGAGTGTTCTTTCCTCTCACAGACAGGAGATTGAGAGTCTCGGTGTAAAACGGATTGGTCTTTTCGGGTCCTTTGTTAAAGGGAAACAGAATAAAGAAAGTGATGTTGACCTGCTTGTGGAATTTATACGGGGGAAGAAAAATTTTAAAAACTTCATTCACCTTGCCTATCTTCTTGAAGACCTGCTTCATCGTAAAGTGGAACTTATAACCCCTGAGAGCCTAAGCCCGTATCTGAAACCTCATATCCTCAAAGAAATCGAATATGTCCTATAAGGAATACCTCCGGCATATCCTTGATGAAGCGGACTACATAATCGGCAAATCAGAAGGGCTCAGCAAGAAAAGTTTTCTTAAAGATGAAACGCTCAAAAGGGCGTTTGTGCGCAGCATTGAAATAATCGGAGAAGCAGTTAAAAAACTCCCGGATGATTTCAGGAAAAATCATGGCGCTGTTGACTGGAGGGCAATGGCAGGAACCAGAGATAAATTAATCCACGATTATTTCGGCATTGATTATGAAATTGTATGGGATATTATAACCGTTGAGATTCCCGATCTCAGGAAACAGATTAAGAAGATTTTGAAGTAGGAGAGAACGGCCGTTTGGCTCTTACTGATTAAACAATCCTGTAACCCTTATCAACTCAATCTCATGCCGTAACTCTTTCGCCAGTTCCTCTTCTGTCGGCAGGTAAAGTTTGTACCGGGAAGCGAACATCTGTTTGTTTTCATTAAGCACGCTGTACTTGACTATCGTCTCATTCTTTTCAGAGCAGAGGATCATCCCTATAGTTGGATTGTCGCCGGCTGCCTTTATGTTACCCTCAAAATATCGTACATAGAAATCCATCTGTCCGATATCTTTATGGGTCAATTTCCCTATCTTCAGATCGATGAGTAGAAAGCACTTCAGGATGTAATTATTTAGTTGCTCTTCTTCTGCCATTCCGGAGTTCCGCTGATTTCCTCCAGGATTTTCTTATAAGACGACAGTCTGGATTCAATAATATCAGCTGTTTTAGGGTCAGTGTCCCCGCCATAAAAGGCGCACCCTTTAGTCGATGGTTCATGCTGGCAATTATTGAACTGACAGGTCAGAGATATTGGAAGAAGGTCCGGAAAATAATTTATGAGCTCTTCCGGAGGAATATCATCCAGGGAAAATGACCGGATGCCGGGAGAATCTATAATCCTGAATGTTCCACAGTCAATCATTTCCGACCAGGTAGTAGTGTGAATTCCTTTACCGCTCCTTCCGAGTTCGTTACTTACTAATATCACTTCCCTGTCGCTGAGGGAGGTGATCAACCTGCTCTTTCCTACACCGGACTGGCCAAGAATTATTGTTTGAGTGCCAACAAGTTTTTTCTGAAGTTCCTTAAAAGACCCTCTGCCAAACCTGGGTGGACTTTCCGGATCCGTTGCGGAAACTTCGAAGCATTCGATCCCCAGATTTTCAAATCGCCGCATCTCAAAATCAATATCAAAGTCATTTTGAAATTCGTCCATCTTATTGAAAACAACGACTGCCGGCACGTCCCACTGAAAAGATCTGGCGGCAAATCTATCAATAACCCCTCGCTTGTAAGGTGGCATTGAAACACTTGTGGCAATGATTACAAGATCACAATTTGCAGCAATTATTCTTTTCTTCTTCTCCCGAATATTCATTCGAAAGATTTCGTTTTTCCTGTCAATAAGGTCCACGATTTGATAATCGTTGCCGTTTCTTTCTAAAAGAACTTTGTCACCCGCAACGCGCTGATCGCTTTTCAAAACGGTGCGTTTTGCAGAAGCTGACACGATTGTATTTTCGCTCTCAATTTTGCAAAGAAATTCTT
>JACRQA010000172.1 GCA_016222915.1 Nitrospirota bacterium
AAGCCTTGAGCCTACTGTACTCTCTCTTGCATTCGTCTTTCTCATGGTCGGCTACGGAACAAAGGTCGGTCTTGTCCCGCTTCATAACTGGCTCCCCGACGCGCACAGCGAAGTCCCCACACCCATATCCGCCGTGCTTTCGGGCCTCTTGCTTAACATCGCGCTCTACGCCCTCGTAAGGTGCAAAGTGCTGGTTGACGGGGCAACGGGGACCCACCGCGCGGGGAATATAATGATGGGCTTCGGGTTGCTGTCGATAATTGTCGCGGCCTTTTCACTGCTCAGGCAGAAAGACATAAAAAGGATGTTTTCATATTCGTCTATAGAACACATGGGGATCGCGACCTTCGCGTTCGGCCTCGGCGGTCCGGTGGCGACATTCGGCGGGCTGCTTCATATGCTTGTGCACAGTCTTGCGAAGTCATCCATATTTTTTACCGTGGGCCACGCCTCGCAAATGCACAGGACACAGGAGATGGACAGGATCAAAGGGCTTTTCAAGGGCAACCCGCTTGTCGGATGGGGACTCATGCTGGGGGTAATGGCGATTGTCGGCATGCCCCCGTTTGGAATATTCACGAGTGAATTTTTAATATTGACCGCCACGATGAAGGACGCGCCTTATTTAACGCCATTCCTTTTACTGGGGCTTGCAGTGGCCTTTGCCGCGCTTTTCAGAAGGGTCCAACCGATGGTCTCAGGCGATGTGCCTTCATACCAAAAGGTGATGAAGGCGGCGCATGTGCCCGTGATACTTCATATGGTGCTGGTGCTGGTAATCGGAGTTTACATGCCTGATTTTCTCAATAAGTGGTTTCACACTGCAGTGGAGTTGTTGAAATGAGTATTTTAAAAGACGCGATACTTTCGGCAATAGGGCCGGACGCAAAGTTCGACGGACGCAATTATCCCGCTTCCATGGATTTCTGCACCGTGCCTCGAGGGAAATTCATCGACACCGCAAGGGCGATGAAAAAGGCCAACGCCCTTCTGGTCGCCGAGTGGAGCGCTGATGAATCGCCTTTGGGCAGGGGTTTTGGAGTATATGCCTGTTACAGATGGGGCGCCGAATACCTGATTGTAAAGATCGAGCTTCCGTATGATGATCCTATTTTTACCAGTATCTCCGGCAAATTCCTGCCCGCCTATCGCTTTGAGCGGCAGATGATGAGTCTCATGGGAGTTGTCCCTGTAGGGCATCCCGACCTCAGGCCCTGGATAAAATTTGAAGACTGGCCTGAAGACGCATGGCCGCTCAGGAAGTCCTTTGACGCATCAAAGCCGATGCCGCGCGTAGAGGGAGAATACAATTTCGTCAGGGCGGAGGGGGAAGGCGTTTATGAGATACCGGTCGGGCCCGTGCACGCGGGGATTATCGAACCAGGACACTTCCGCTTTCAGGCAGTTGGGGAGGACATCCTCAATCTTGAGGAGAGGCTCGGATATGTCCACAAGGGCATAGAGAAGAGGTTTGAATCGCTTTCATGGCAGGAAGGCTCCATGCTTGCAGGGCGTGTGTCAGGAGACACGACTGTTGCGCACAGCCTTGCTTATTGCATTGCTTTGGAGTCCATGACCGGATGTCTTGTGCCTCAACGCGCACAGTGGCTGCGGGCGCTTTTCCTTGAAAGGGAGCGGATCGCAAACCACCTGGGAGACATAGGCGCTGTATGTAATGACGCGGCCTTTGCATTCATGCTTTATCAGATGTCGAGGCTCAGGGAGCTTATGATGCAGACAAACCATAAGCTGTTCAGCCACAGGTTCATCATGGACCGTATAATACCCGGCGGGGTGTCGGTTGATATCGATTCAGGCGGGAAGGAAATGATACTGTCTGAATTGAAACAGCTTTTAAAAGAGTTCAACAGGCTTATGGCTATTTATGACGAGAACTCATCTCTTGAAGACAGGGTGAGGGACACGGGGATACTCATTCCCGAGAAGGCGAGGGAAATCTGCGCCGTGGGGATAGTTGCGAGGGCCAGTGGAATGAATATTGACTGCCGCATGCAAAACCCTTTTCCGCCTTATGACCGCATCGGAGTGAATGTGCCGGTGCTTATATACGGAGATGTAAATGCACGGGTCTATATCAGGATTAAAGAGGTAAGAGAGTCCGTTCGGATAATTCGGGAGATACTTGAAACGCTTCCAACCGGACCGACATCCGCAGATTGCAAAATTCCCGCGCCGGATTGCTCAGGGTTTGCCGCTGTCGAAGGATGGCGGGGCGAAATCGTATACTGGCTCCAGTCAGGGCCGAATGGTGAGATCAACCGATGTATGGTCAGAGATCCTTCCAGTGTAAACTGGCTGGGGCTTGAACAGGCGGTGCTCGGCAATATTGTGCCGGACTTTCCGCTTTGCAATAAGAGTTTTAATCAATCGTATTCGGGGAATGATTTGTAAAAAAATAGGTCCTATAAGACTTATACGACCTATAAAGGATTAAAGGATCACAATGAAGATTCTTAAACAGATACTAAGAACAGGAATTGTAACCGAGCCTCTTCAGTCCGAAGTTTCAGCTGAGATCAGGGACGTCGGCGCAAAGCTGGATGAAGTGATCAGGAAGCGTTTCAGAGGGAGTCTCACGATAAGGCAGGTGGACGCAGGCTCATGCAACGGCTGCGAGCTTGAGATCCATGCGATAAACAACCCGATTTATAATTGCGAGCAATTCGGCATCCATTTTACTGCGTCTCCACGGTTTGCCGACATGCTGCTGGTAACGGGGCCTGTGACAAGGAACATGGAGATCGCCCTTCGCAGGACTTATAATTCAACGCCTCCTCCGAAACTTGTGGTTGCAGTCGGAGACTGCGGCTGTAACGGTGGAATATTCGGTGAAACCTACGCTTCTCTCGGCGGAATAGACAAGGTCATACCTGTAGACGTTTATATCCCCGGCTGCCCGCCGACTCCGATTGCATTACTGAATGGGATACTGAGAGCGGTAGGGAGCAGATAAACCGGATTCGCGATGATATTTGTCCTGAAACTTTCCAGGAACAGAAAAGAGAAACAGACAATTTATAAACAGAGCCTATTTAAGGTATAGTATTACACGTGAGATTTGAAGAACTGAATATCCCCGACAAAATCATGGAGGGAATCAGGGCCGCCGGATTCACCGAATGCACCCCGGTGCAGGCCCGGACATTACCGGAAGCGCTGAGCGGCAAGGACATTGCTGCCCAGGCCCAGACAGGCACCGGCAAGACAGCGGCCTTCCTGATCGCCGTATTTTCACGCATGCTTCAAGTGCCCCAGCCGGGACACGGCCCGTCACCGAGGGCGCTTGTTATCGCCCCGACTCGTGAGTTGGTAAGCCAGATAGCCGCAGAGGCAAAACTGCTGGGCGGCCCGGCAGGCTTCAGGATACTCCCTGTATTCGGCGGTATTGATTATTTAAAACAACGGGATGATATCGCAAAGGGCGTTGATATGCTTATCGGCACCCCTGGCCGTCTCATCGACTATCTTAAACAGAAGGTCTACAGCCTGAGGAAGACACAGTTCCTCGTCATTGATGAGGCCGACCGCATGTTCGATATGGGCTTTATAGCTGATCTCAGGTTTATGCTCAGGCGGATGTCTTCGTATGAAAACCGCCAGTCCATGCTCTTCTCCGCCACCCTTTCACACCGCGTGCATGAGTTGTGTTATGAGCATATGAATTTACCGGTGCAGATTTCATTAACACCCGAAAATATAACGGTAGAACAGATCAAGCAAGAACTCTATCATGTCGGCAAGTCCGAAAAGCTGGGGCTTCTCCTCGGGATCATCAGGCGTGAACCCGAAGGCCGTTATCTGATTTTTTGCAACACCAAGGCAGCAGTCGAGCGGATTGAGCTGTTCCTGAATGCCAATGGACTTGCGGCTTCCCCTATCACTGGAGACCTTGACCAGAGAAAACGGATGAAGGTGCTTTCACAATTCAAAGAAGGCACGCTGCCGATCCTTGTGGCCACTGACGTGGCAAGCAGGGGACTCCATATCGACGGGGTGACACATGTGATCAACTATGACCTGCCCCAGGACAGGGAGGACTATGTGCACCGGATCGGCAGGACAGCCAGGGCCGGGGCCGCGGGCATGGCGATAAGCCTTGCATGCGAGGAGTATGTACACTCCCTACCAGACATAGAGGAATACATACGGCAGAAGATACCGGTCATGCCGCTGACGGATGAAATGATCGTCACCGATTACCGCAGGGGACGTCCAAGGAGTAGAATCGCTGCCCCTGAAAAGCGGTACCACGGGGACAAACCCGGAAGTCATGCAAAAGGACGGGGGCCGCATAGACAGGAGTCACGTCCGCCTCGCAGGAAAGACAGACCCGCAGGAATGGGAAATACCCCCGGCAGACCTGAAAACGCCGGTCCCAGCCGCCCGAAGAGAAGGTACCCTTCAAAGAACAAGCCGGGAATCAAGCCCTAAATCGTTAATCCCAATAATGCAGGCATTGGTAACTAACTTATTTAACTCGATGAACTATTATCAGATTATGCGTGTAGTTTTAAATAAAAGAATACATCAATGCCTTAATTTAACTTGCGTTTAAGGTATCGAAAAATAAGTTATTTCCCAACACCTGCATTATTGCAAATGCATTGTCCGGGCTAACAGGAGAGGTTAAAATAAATGAACGAATTACATATTCAATTAATCGCAAAAGAACTCAGCGTAAAACCATCACAGGTCAGCGCAACAGCCGGGCTGCTTGATGAAGGGGCCACTGTGCCATTCATATCCAGGTACCGTAAAGAGGCCACAGGCACCCTTGATGAAGTTGCCGTTGCCGCTGTCAGGGACCGGCTTGAACAACTCAGGGAATTGGACAAGCGGCGCGAGGCCATCCTCAAGTCTCTTGAGGAGCGAAACCTGCTTACAGATGAATTGAAAGTGAAGATCGAGGCGGCAGAATCCATGACCGTGCTTGAGGACATCTATCTTCCCTTCCGGCCCAAGCGCCGCACACGCTCCACGATTGCAAAGGAGAAGGGACTTGAACCCCTTGCCTTAATGATCTTTGAACAGGGCGAAATAGACCCGATGGCCGAGGCAGCCGCATTTATAAACGCGGAAAAGGGAGTTGAGTCTGCTGAAGATGCCCTTGCAGGGGCCAGGGACATCATCGCGGAATGGGTGAGCGAGGACCAGCAGGCAAGGGAAAGGATGCGCTCGCTTTTCTGGGACAAAGGTATGATGAGGTCGAAGGTCGTCTCAGGCAAAGAGGAAGAAGGAATAAAGTACAAAGACTATTATGAATGGGAGGAGCCTGTATCAAAGGCCCCTTCACATAGGGTACTGGCGATCAGGCGTGGAGAGAGCGAGGAATTCCTTATCATGCGCATATTGCCGCCTGAAGATGAGGCCCTTGCCATACTCGAATCGCTGTTTATAAAAGGCTCCGGTCAGGCTTCGGAGCAGGTCAGGGCCGCTGTTCATGACAGCTACAAGAGGTTATTAATGACCTCGATGGAAGGCGAGACGCGCCTTGCCGCAAAGAAGCGGGCGGACGAGGAGGCGATACGCGTATTTGTCGAAAACCTGCGGCAGCTCCTTCTGTCCCCTCCGCTTGGCGGAAAGAACATACTCGCCATTGACCCCGGTTTCAGAACAGGCTGTAAGGTGGTCTGTCTTGACAGGCAGGGGAAGCTCCTCCATAACGATACCATCTATCCGACCTTTTCAGATAAAAAGGTCACGGAGGCAGCCACAAAGGTACGTGAACTCTGCGAACGCTTCGGCATCGAAGCAATCGCCATAGGCAACGGCACTGCCGGAAGGGAGACTGAGACATTTATCAAAGGGCTGGGACTCCCACGGGAGATCATTGTAGTAATGGTCAACGAAAGCGGGGCCTCTATCTATTCAGCGTCTGAAACTGCGCGGGAGGAATTTCCCGACCATGATGTCACTGTGCGCGGTTCGGTCTCAATCGGACGCCGTCTCATGGACCCCCTTGCAGAGCTTGTGAAGATTGATCCGAAGTCCATCGGCGTAGGGCAATATCAACATGATGTAGACCAGACCGCCCTGAAGAAAAGTCTTGACGACGTGGTCATCAGCTGCGTTAACGGTGTAGGTGTCGAAGTAAACACCGCGAGCAAGCAGCTCCTCACCTATGTCTCCGGGCTGGGACCGCAGCTTGCAAAGGGCATTGTGGAGTACAGGAACGAACACGGGCCATTCACCTCGCGTGAGCAGCTCAGGAAGGTGCCGCGACTGGGGCCAAAGGCCTTTGAACAGGCAGCAGGGTTTCTGCGGATAAGGGACGGAGAGAACCCTCTTGACAGCTCAGCTGTCCACCCTGAAAGTTATCACATTGTCGATGCTATGGCACAGGATTTAGGATGCTCCTTAATTGATTTGATGAAGGGCGATATTGGAAAGCGCGTCGACCTTGCACGTTATGTGACAGATACGGTAGGGATGCCGACACTGACCGACATTATGAACGAACTGGCCAAACCTGGACGCGACCCGAGGGAGCAGTTCGAGGCATTCGGCTTTGCCGAGGGCATCGAAAAGATCGAAGACGTGAAGCCTGGAATGAAGCTGCCGGGCATCGTAACCAATATCACCGCCTTCGGGGCCTTCGTAGATATCGGTGTGCACCAGGACGGGCTCGTGCACATAAGCGAGATCAGCGATAGGTATGTGAAAAACCCTGCAGACGTTGTGAAGGTCCATCAGAAGGTCACGGTTACCGTGCTGGAAGTGGACCTGCAGCGCAAACGGATTTCCCTGTCGATGAAGAGCGGAAGCCAGAAAGACGTGAAGCCTGAAAGCGTAAAAGATCGGAAGACTGAAAGTACAGAAACTAAATCGCATAAGCCCGCAGCCAAACATGATAAGGACAAAAAAAGACCTTCGAAGTATGAGGGTAATCCCTTTTACGAGGCGTTTAAAAATAGACAGTAGATTGTAACTGTTTAATGCCTTTCCCCATCGAGGCTGTTTCTTTACTACCGGTGCCGGGAGCCGCCTTTTCTTGGTTTTGCAGTGCTATAAACTACCACAGTGGCTTCGCCGGTAGAGGTTGCTCCATAGCTGTCCGTTGCCCGTACTTTGACTATGTATGTTCCGGGATTAGAAAAGGTGTTCGATATGGGGCTTGTTGTTGTTTTGGCTTCATAGAGGCCATTCCCATCCAGGTCCCATTCATAGCTGATTATTCTTACATTTGGGTCTGAAATGGAAGCATAAAAAACTGTAGATAATGGCGCTGATCCTGAGCTGGGGTCAGCGGTCAGATACACTGTCAGTGTTGGTTGACTGACAGGGGATTCAATCAATATGGTCTCAGCGCCGGAGACAGTTGATGCCCCGCTGTTATCAGTAACTCTCAGCCTCGCATTAAAATTCCCAGTGCTTTGATATCTATAATATGCGTTTGGAACAGAGCCTGTGTCACTGTCATAATTCCCATCTCCATTAAAATCCCATTCATGCCTGACTATGTACCCATCCTGATCAGATGCCGATGCGGTAAAAGTTATCACGTCATACGTATAAGCAGTTCCGGGAGTGCCGGAGAAGTAAGTAATTGCCGGGGCCATATTTGATGTTGTAAAATATCCGTTACCCGACAGCGCCTCATTATATCCAGCATCAAGAGAAATAACTCTGAAATTGTACGTAGCATAGCTTAACAGCCCGGTTATATTAACGGAATGTACAGTGACGAGAGTCGTATCATGTGCAGTTTTGCTTCCATAGGATGTATTGAACCCATATTCTATCTGTGATGTTGCAGCCTCATTGGTCATCCATGAGACAGTCGCTGATGTGGATGTGATGTTTGTGACCTGAATATTGTAAATATCAGGAGGAGTCAGGTCAGCCGGCTCAGCTGATTTGAATGTATATGGCTCGGAGACGGAAAGATTCCCTGATGCATCGCGGCTGAGTACGCGGTAATAGTATTGTTTTGAAGGTGCGACGCTTATGATTTGACGGTGATTTGTCACGAGTGATGCATCAGCGGAGGTAATATATCCAAACGAAAGCGTAGCTCCATACTCAACCTGCGTATCTGCTGCTTCGTCGGTTGTCCAATTTATTGCAGCGCTTGTGCTTTTTATGTCGCTTGCATAAACACCCGAAATGACCGGCGCTGAGATATCATTGTTTGTCACATACATGCTTACTTCTCTCGAATACGTGCTTTCATTTCCGTAAATATCATATGCTGTCACGGCGAAATAGTAGACAAACCCCGGCACCAGACTGTCCATGCTGTAGGAAGTCACATTGCCTGCGTCAATACTATGAGTGTAATTGCCTGATTGGGTCCCGTAATAGATGGTGTAGCCGCTCATATCCGAAAGTGCGGACCCATCGGCATTTGAAGAAGGTGGGGTCCAGGAAAGCGTGATGTTGGCAGCCAGGACGTGCGATGCGGGAAGAATGATCATTAAGCATATTGCCAGTAAGACATTTAATGTACGGCAGTTCCGGTTTATACCAGTAGAGTAGAGTGTATCAACAAAACATTTTGTCTTGCTCATAAGTAATGATAAAAAAAATATACTATCTGCTCAGTGACGTGCATCACGTTATCTAAAATAATCGCAGGGGGCTTCGAACAAAATAAAAGGAGGAAGCATTAACATGTGATATGCTTTTACTATTAAATGTGCGCCAAGGGCGCAAGGCTATATACAAGAATACGGTCTCTTCTAATTTGAATTATATGCCCGGTACTATCAAAGAGATTCACATCTTTAATAATGGACATCAACTGGTGGATTTCGCCACACGTAAATGGACAGAGCTTGCCGGCGCGGGAATGAAGACCAAAGGGTTCTTTTCCGTTGCGCTTTCAGGGGGGAAAACACCGGTGGCATTATATAACAGGCTTTCCGGCGAAAAGGCTTTGCCCTGGCCGGAAACACACGTTTTTATGGTCGATGAACGTTTTGTTCCGTATGAAAGTGATGAAAATAACTATCATATGATAAACAGAACGTTATTGAGTCATGTCGATATAGCTACAAAGAATGTTCATCCGATTCTCACTTCGGAATTATCTCCGAAGGCCGCGGCAGAAAGATATGAGCAAGATCTGGCGGCCTATTGCAGGACTGTCGGGGCGAGGTTTCCCCGGTTTGATCTGATATTGCTCGGCATAGGCGAGGATGGGCATACGGCCTCTCTATTTCCAGGTACAGCTTCTTTGAAAGAAACAAGATGTTGGGCAGTTTCAGTTTGTCCCCCGGGACCTTCAAAACGGGCAAGGATCACGCTGACCTTCCCTGTAATTAATAATGCGGAGAATATTATTTTCATGGTTGAAGGAGAGAAGAAGGCGGGAATTATGAAAGAGGTCATTCAAGATGAAAGCAATTCGCTGCCTGCTGCCATGGTCAGACCACTCAGAGGCAAAATTATTTTTCTTCTTGATGAAAGAGCAGGATGTCTTCTTTCTAAAAAATAAAATAATCCAGATATTAAACAGCCCGGGCTATGCCCCGGGTATTTAGAATCAAGGAGGTCCATATGCCGAAAGTTGATGACAATCAGGACAATGTTAATGTATGCCTGAAGTTTTGCGGCCCCTGCCTCACATACCCTGACGTTGAAGGAGAGGCGCTGTTCTGCGCGCGAGGTAAAAGCAGCGCTCCAAAGGCAAAGCAGGGATGTAATTGCGGGATATGTGATGTTAAAAGAAAGTATTTATGCCAGGGGGCGTACTTTTGCATTAATGGGGCTTGTGAGTGAACAACTGAGAATATCCGGTCACTAGCGGTATCCGTCGTTTGCCTGGGAAGCCATAATTATACATGGCTGATGCAGGATACGATTGCGTTGCCATGCTCAGGACTTGACATGCAAACTCATAGACACCATTATATATGCTTAAATATCCGGACAATCCACATTTTCATAGTACAAATCTATTTCGCCGGAGGACCAATTTGTAATGAAAGAATTTATCGGGAAGACATTGATTGCCATCTTTTGTGTTCTTCTTCTGAGTGCGGCGTGTTACGGCGCGGAAAAGAAGTATACCCTGAAATTCAACACGGTCGCAGGCCCGCAGCAGCCGGAGGTCAAGGCGCTTGAGGTATTCGGTGAAACGGTCAAGACCCTCAGCGGCGGAAAGATCACTGTGCAGATATTTCATTCCGGCCAGCTTGGAAACCAGCAGACGCAGATGACAGGGGTCATGAGGGGCACAATCGACATGACCTTTCTTGATCCGAACTCACTTTCACAGTTTGACAAAAGCATAGGGATATTCGGCACCGCGTATCTTTTCAGGGACCTGGACCATTTATACAAGGTCATGCTGGGCCCGATTGGAAATGACTACTTTGAAAGAATCGCAAAGACACAGAAGGTAAGGCCGCTGGACGTCTGGTATCTCGGCACAAGACAACTCAACCTGAGGGACAAAGCCGTTATGAAGCCGGAAGACATGAAAGGCGTCAAACTCCGCATGCCTAATTCGGCCCTGTGGATCGCAATGGGAAAGGCCCTCGGCGCAAATCCCACGCCTCTCGGTTTCGGAGAGGTATATATGGCATTGCAGACAGGGGTCGTGGACGGGCAGGACAATCCCCTTCCCACGGACGAAGCGCAGAAATTTTATGAAGTTACAAAATATATGATCATGACTAATCATCAGCTGGGAATGCTCTGGCCGTGCATCAACGAAAACGTCTGGAAAGAAATGCCCGGCCAGTATAAACTCTGGATACAAAAGGCGCTTGAAGTCTCAAGATATTATGAGAATTACCTGGTACTGAAAGGGGAAGCGGACCTCCTTGGAAAGTTCGAGAAGGAGCACGGCATGAAAATAGTCTATCCCGATATCAACGCCTTCAGGGCAAACGCGAAAAAAGTTTATAGGGAATTCGAAAAAGAATGGGGAGAAGGCATGTATGAAAAAATCCAGGCCGTGCAGTAACGGATGATACCTTGTCGAAGAAAGAACGAATCAAAGAAATAATCGTCCGGACCGAAACCATCCTCAGCTTCCTTTTTTTTACCGGCATGTTCGGCGCGATACTCATCCAGGTGTTTTTTCGTTATGTCCTGAATAATCCCCTTGTATGGCCGTATGAGCTTTCGGTCTACTGTTACATTTATATCATTTATGCCGGGGCGGTCATGGCGGCCCGCCGCGACAGCCATATCTCTTTTGATATTTTTTATAATCGATTGCCGAAAAGGGCGAGACTCCTGACGAGCATCCTTGGAAATCTCATTGTAATCGCATCATTCATATCGATACTTCCCGCGAGCTTCAGATTCCTCAGGCTTTTCTGGGAAGTAAAATCTTCTTCGATGGGAATCCCCTTGTACATGGTACTTCTTTCATTTCCCTGCGGGATGATGTTGATCGCGCTTTACATTGCCGGGTGGACCATCAAGGGCTTCGGGGAATTGACGAAGGCAGGGAAACTGTAATGTCACTGGCGCTTTCCATCTGGCTCCTGGCATTTATCGTATTGTTTCTCGCGAGGGTCCCTGTGGCCTTCTGCATGATAAGTTCCTCCA
>JACRQA010000178.1 GCA_016222915.1 Nitrospirota bacterium
CATCGACGAAGCACAATGCCGGATGCTTTTCAGGCAGGTCAAGGAGAACCTCAAGGACGTCAATTACGACGGGTCGCTGTTAAAACTCAATGATCTGCTTCTGGCAGTCAATGGTAACGGGGAAATAGTAAGAGATATTTCCGGAAGCCCGTTGGTTGTCATCTGCAATTTTGAACATATATGGGAATGCTCCGATGTGCCTATGTTTAGTTGAGGTCCGTTACAGGCGGGACTGACGGTACTACAGTATATATTTCTTAAGACAGCGGGTCATTTAAAAAAAGCCACCGAGGGGAGTTGAACCCCTAACCTCCGCATTACGAATGCGATGCTCTGCCGGATTGAGCTACGGTGGCTCGTTTTTTTGATTTCAGTTTTATATCATACACCAGAACCAAACTGCGATTCCACTGGTCTATATTACCGGTCCCGGAAGGAACAATAAAAGGAAAAATGAATGTGTGATTGATATACAGAAGGCGGGGGTAATGCGGATAGAGAATGTCTATCCGCCCTCGGCGATTCTTTCTTCTTCTTCCTTACGTGTCTTACAGTCGATGCACAATGTCGTCACCGGCCTTGCCTCAAGACGCTTGAGGCCTATTTCATTGCCGCATTCTTCACAAATGCCGTAAGGTCCGTTTTCAATAAGATCGATAGTTACTTCTATTTTTTTCAGCAGCATGCGTTCCCTGTCTCTGAGCCTGAGCATGAAATTTCTGTCAGCTTCGGCAGTGGCCTGGTCCCCCATATCGGGGAAGTTGAGCTCTGACGGGAGACTGCTGAGAGTTTCTTCAGCTTCCTTGAGCAGAGAGTCTCTTTGATTTATCAGATTTTGCTTTATCCGTTGTATTACGGCTTCTCTCTCTGTCAAAGGTTTTTGTGCGTCTGCCGTTTTCTTTTTTGAAGGTACGGCTGCGGTTTCTTTCACGGGTTTTGACGATTTGGAAGGTGCTTTCATGTTCTTGTTTGAATCTTTCTTTACCGATTTAGTTGTCTTGACAGCTTTTATATTCGATTTTTTGGCTGTTGTTTTCTTTGTCATATTTACCCTCGGTAATTTAGTAAATTTTAAATAAGTTGTAAATTAACAGATTTATTACAACTAAGTCAATCGCCTTCGATGTTTCTCAAAGTGTGTTACTCCTTGACAAAGCTTCTTTGATTAAATTAAGTTATCCCATAAAATTTGTGCCTGTATATTGACCGGTTATTTATTGATATCGTCCCGGATTTGTACTGGAGGTAAGTATGCTTTTGGGTGTAAATGTTGATCATGTGGCCACTGTAAGAGAAGCGAGAAGAGAAACCGAGCCGGACCCTGTGATTGCCGCTGAGCTGGCTGTCTGCGGGGGGGCGGACGGTATTACCGTGCACCTCAGGGAAGACAGACGGCACATTCAGGATCGGGATGTAATAAATGTGAGGCGGAAAATATCAGTTGAATTAAATCTGGAAATGGCTGCTACAAAAGAAATGATAGGCATCGCGCTGAAAGTCAGACCCGAGCTTGTGACCCTCGTGCCTGAGAAGAGGGCCGAGCTGACTACAGAAGGCGGGCTTGACCTGGTAAAGGGCAGAAAGAAAATAAAATACGCAATCGACATGATACAGCGCAGTGGGATTCCCGTAAGCCTTTTTATCAATCCCTCAGAGTCCGATATTGTCATTTCAAAGGAGCTGGGCGCCCGGATGATCGAAATTCATACGGGACTTTATGCAAATGCAAAAGGCAAAAATAAGACGGAGGAGCTTAGCAGGGTAAAGAAGGCAGTCAGGAAAGGCCTTGATTTGGGTCTGCAGGTAAACGCAGGTCACGGGCTTAATTTTTCAAATGTAAAAAAGATCGCTGCTATAAAGGGACTGAGAGGACTGTATATAGGCCACAGCATAATTGCCAATTCGATTTATATGGGGATAGAAAAGACCGTGAGGGAGATGAAGAGATTGATTGATGCAAGTAATAAGTAAATGAGTGGCTGATCTTCAGCAGCATAGCGCACGCTTTCAAGCTCCCCTTTGCATTGCCGCATAACGGGCCGGACCAGGTCAAGATTTCAACTGATAATTCTTAAGATATAAAAATGAAGCCGATATGTTGAAAATAGCAGATTCAGAAGAGATGCAGCGCATAGACCGTATCACCATTGAAAAATATGGTGTCCCCGGGACGGTCCTTATGGAAAGGGCGGGACTCAGTGTTGCTGCAAGAATAAATGACATTTATTTTCAGAATACACAAGAAGGAACACTGAACGCTGCCATAATCAGAGAAAGAAAGATACTGGTCCTCTGCGGTGGGGGTAATAACGGAGGCGACGGTTTTGTGATTGCGAGGGTACTGCACAATCAGGGCAGACGAGTCGAAGTTTACATGACTGCAAATCCCGCAAGCTTAAAAGGTGATACGAAAATAAATTATGACGCCGCCAAAAAATTCGGAGTTGTAATACGTCCGGCCGGTCATTTCCTGAAGCGGGTCCCTTCAGATGTTGACCGTAATTGTCTGATCGTCGATGCGCTTCTCGGCACAGGTTTAAGAAAAGAGGTTAGGGCGCCGCTTACTGACGTTATAAAGAAAATCAATCATCTGCCGGTCCCGGTTGTTTCCGTAGACATTCCGTCAGGCATTTCTTCAGATACAGGACAGATAATGGGATGTGCCGTAAAAGCGCGGTGCACAGTTACATTCGGCCTTCCCAAGAGAGGGCATTTCCTCTATCCGGGCGCTGAGTATGCCGGGCAGTTATATGTTGAAGAGATCGGCTTTCCCCGGACTCTGCTTGCTTCAGAAAGGATCAGGATCAACCTGGTGCAGAAAGAAGACGCCAGGTCTTTAATACCTGTAAGACCAAAATATTCTCATAAAGGGACATATGGTCACGTACTGATAGTCGCCGGGTCGAGGGGGAAAACAGGGGCCGCATTGATGGCGGCAAAGGCATGTCTGAGGGCTGGAGCAGGTCTGGTAACAATAGGCGTTCCCGAAACTCTTGTGAATTCATTCCAATCAAGAGTTACCGAAGAGATGCTCCTTCCACTGCCTGATAAAGGCAACGGGACCCTTTCAATCGATGCTGCCGGTCCTGTCCTTGATTTTCTCAAGAAAGGGGTGAAGGTCCTTGCAATAGGTCCGGGGCTTTCAGCAGATAAAGAGATTTCTAAACTTGCCGGCATCCTCATAAGAGAATCCGGGAGTCCGATAGTGATCGATGCCGACGGGCTGAATGCAATTTCAGATCAAACCAGTGCATTAAGAAAGAGCAGCGCCCCTGTAATACTTACACCTCACCCAGGTGAAATGGCAAGATTATTAAGAAAGGGACCAGCGGGCAGTCAGCGCTCAGACGCGGCCTCCGGTCTGCGGGAAGCAATAGAGAAGGACAGGATCAACACAGCTCTTGATTTTGCCCGAAAAACAAAAACCTTTCTTGTGCTTAAAGGCGCTCCTACTATTACGGCAACGCCTCAGGGTGAAGCTTTCATAAATACAACAGGCAATCCCGGAATGGCGACCGCAGGGACAGGTGATGTGCTGACAGGCATGATCTCTGCCTTTCTTGCACAAGGCATGTCTCCGGCGAACGCATCAATACTGGGGGTCTATCTGCACGGCCTCGCAGGCGATATCGTTGCAGGCAAGAAGGGACAACGCTCTTTAATAGCATCAGATATTATCAGTAGTTTGCCGATGGCTTTCAGATCAATTCGTGATTAGCAGATTTATCTCAGATTCAATGACATGATAATAACACCTCCGAATATCGTCTCACGGCATGTGAAAGCATTTTTTACTACACGGGAATTTAATGGCAGCTACGATCATATGAGCAATGCCGTGGCGCATGAGTTAAATATTCCGGCAGGCAAAATATACCTGCCTGTTCAGATGCATACAAACCGGATACAGGTCCTTGTTGCCGATACAACTCCGGAAGTGGCCGATGCGGTCATTACAAAAAGAAAAGAAATATATGTCGGGGTATTGGTGGCAGATTGCGTACCAATATTGCTGTACGATAAAGAACAAGAGGTCATCGGGGCAGTACATGCGGGATGGAGAGGGACGGCGCAACGGATACTGAAGGAGACAATCATGACCATGCAGGAGAGGTTATTTTCACTGCCTGAGAATATATATATCGCGATAGGGCCAAGCATCAGAAAGTGCAGTTATGAGGTCGATAAAGAGGTGAAGGACGCTGTCGAACATGCTACGGGACACGGGGATTATTATAGTAGTTCGGGAGACAAGTATTATATTGACCTTTCATCGGCAAACCGGATACAGGCATTATCAACGGGTATCCCGGCAGACAACGTCTGGCAGTCTGAAGATTGTACTTTTTGTAATCCGCACAAATACTATTCTTACAGGCACAGCGGGGGAGGCACGGGAAGGCAGGGTGGTTTTATCGGAATGTGGTAGAATAGAAAACCGGTAAATTCTGATGCAACTGATCAATGGTTTTTATTAAGGAGGAATCATGCTGACAGCAAGGGACATAATGACAAAGGATGTGATTTCCGTAAAACCGGAAGCTACGGTGGAAGAGCTTGCGCGGTTGCTGATGGAGCATAAGATCAGCGGAGTTCCCGTTGTGGACGAACAAAAAAATATCGTGGGGATCGTTACGGAAAATGATCTTATCAGAAAGAACAAGCGGCTGCACATTCCTACCGTAATCAGGCTGTTTGACGCATATATAATGTTAGGCTCAGGCAAAGCGGAAGAGGAGATCAGGAAAATGGCGGCTACCACGGTTGATGAGATATGCACTAAAAAAGTTGTGTCGATAAAGGAAGATACTTCCCTTGAGGACATCGCGACAATTATGGCCGAAAAGCATATCCACCTGCTCCCCGTCCTGAGCGGCAGCGCAGTCGTTGGAATAGTCGGCAAGGCTGACATGGTTAGAGCTTTTACTTATGAAGCTTCAAAGTAACAGCGATGCTGAGACAAAGGAAATCGGCCGCAGACTGGGGGAACACCTCAAACGGGGAGATGTTGTATGTCTTTATGGTGAGCTTGGCGCAGGCAAGACAACGATGGTCAAGGGGATTGCATCTGCCTTCGGCATTAACGAAAGGGACATAACCAGCGCCAGTTTTACTATTATCGCGGAATATAATATCAGCGTGCCTTTTTACCATATAGACCTCTACAGGATATCTCCGGATGAAGTATCGGAGCTTGGACTGGGGGAGTATCTCGGGGCTGACGGTGTTGCTGTGATTGAGTGGGCCGAACGTGCCGAGGGAGAGATACCTGAACAGAGTGTCAGGGTAACTTTGCATCATAAAGAAGACAATGCAAGAGAGATCGAAATAAAGGGCATCGATATCAGGGACTCTTATTGAAGAGGCTGCTTAACTGTTAAACTCCCGGGACACTGAGGATGCATGGAAAGCTTTATTTTTTGACCGCAGTGAAAAGTCAGGTATAATTACTTTATCATGAAAAAAATCGGGATAATCGCAAAAAAAGGTGAACCGGAGGCCATTAAAGCTATCAGAGAATTTATACGCCTGCTGAAAGGCCGGACATATAAATTGTATGTAGAGAATGATGTCGCAGCACTTCTTAAGATCGATGGTTGTCCGAGGAAAAAGATCCCTTCAATGGCGGACATAATCGTAGTATTCGGGGGTGACGGGACCCTTCTGAGTGTCACAAGGCTTGTAGGCAGTTCAGGCGTCCCGATTCTGGGGGTCAATCTCGGGAGTCTCGGCTTTATTACAGAGCTGAGCAAGGAAGAGATCAAAGACAGCATCGACATGGTTTTTTCGGACAAGCATTGTTTTGAAGAAAGAATAATGCTTCTGGCCGATGTATACAGGGGAGGTAAGAAGGTAATACAGAACAGCGCATTCAATGATGTTGTGTTGAACAAGAGCGCGCTCTCAAGAATGTTCGAGATCGACATACGTATCAACAATCAGTATGTCACAACATTCAGGGTCGACGGGTTAATAGTGTCCACTCCTACCGGTTCGACCGGGCATTCGCTTTCAGCAGGAGGCCCCATTATGTACCCCACGCTCGAATCATTTCTGCTGACTCCCATATGTCCTCACACACTTACAAGCAGGCCGATCGTGCTGCCGGACACATTCATATTGGAGGCCGGCATCAAGACCGGAGAGGACATATATATGACACTTGACGGCCAGGAAGGATTTCCTTTAAAGGTCAATGATAAGGTGAGCATACGGAAGGCTGATTATAAGACAAAGTTTCTCATAGTCCATGACAGAGACTATTTCCGCATATTGCGGACCAAGCTGAAATGGGGAGAGTAGTCAATACAGTGAAGAGTTCAGAGTTAGGAGTTAAGTGTTTTAAGTTTTGGCGATGAATAACAAAATTGAATTAATTGACAAGCTGAAAAAATCGTTGGAATTTTATCAGGAACTGGGGTTTGAATATTTACCCTTAAAAAGGGCTGATATTTCTAATGTAATATCAGCGGGAGCGGTTTCAGATTATAATCCGGCTACGATCAGCTCCAACCAGCAGGTAGCAGAGCAACCGGTCGATTATTCTTCGAATAAAGAAATCACCCTTGAAGACCTTAAAAACGAAATAGGTGATTGCCACAGGTGTAAGTTGTCCAAAGGCCGTAAAAATATTGTCTTTGGCGAAGGGAAGGCCGATGCGGATATCATGTTTATTGGTGAGGGTCCTGGCAGAGACGAGGATATACAGGGGAGACCCTTTGTCGGAGATGCCGGGAAGCTTC
This sequence comes from Nitrospirota bacterium, assembly GCA_016222915.1. Classification (GTDB taxonomy): domain Bacteria; phylum Nitrospirota; class Thermodesulfovibrionia; order UBA6902; family UBA6902; genus UBA6902. The sequence goes on from JACRQA010000178.1 coordinate 6,744, forward strand.
TCACCAATCTTATCCTGAAATTGGGACTAAGGCGTCAAGACGTTTATATAGCGAATATAGTTAAGTGCAGGCCTCCGAGCAACAGGAATCCGGAAGAAGATGAAATATCAACATGCGCTCCTTTTGTTGAAAGGCAAATTGCGATAATTAAGCCGAAGGTAATTGTCTGTCTCGGTAAGATCGCGGCACAGACCCTTTTGAAGACTAATGTTCCAATCAGCAAGCTCAGGGGGAATTTCTTTAGTTATAAAAATATTCCGGTCATGCCTACATTTCATCCGGCATATCTGTTAAGGAACCCGAAAGATAAATGGCTGACTTGGGAGGACATGCAAAAAGTCCTTGATAAATTGAAATGATATATTTATATAAAACCGTTGATGCTCAAACCGTGAAGCGGTTTAAAGTTATATTTATATTGGAGATGAAATGAAACGATTGTGGGCGCCCTGGAGGATGGAGTATATCCTTGACGATAAAAAACACGACGGCTGCTTATTTTGTAATGTCTCCGCTAAAGAGGGAAACAAGATAAGCAAAAGCAGAGATAAAAAGAACCTTATATTACACAGAGGCAAGCATTGTTTTGTCATCTTGAACCGGTATCCATACAACAGCGGACACCTGATGGTGGTGCCTTATTTTCACACTCCGACTTTCGAAGGCCTGTCTGATGACGTCCTTTTTGATTTGATCAAGACCGTAGACAACTCCGTACGGATACTGAAGAAAGTCCTGCGTCCCGATGGCTTTAATATGGGCCTTAATTTCGGCAAAGTTGCGGGTGCGGGGATGGAATCGCACATGCATATCCATGTCGTCCCCCGCTGGACAGGGGACACCGACAGTATGCCGATTATCGCCGAGACGAGGGTCATGCCTGAACATTTAAGAAAGACGTATGATAAGATTCTCAAGTATTTCGTTAAATAAATCAGTCGTGAATGTTATGGGATGTTACATAAAGAGAGTCAGGAATTTTATACTTTAGTGAGGCTTTAAGACAGACTGTTAACTTCCAGCAGGTTAATATATCTGTTTATGTTTGATCCCGGGAAAACCGATACATAAGTCAACCTGTTTGAAAATATAGCAAATAAGCTAACCGGAAAATATTTGTACCGGAAGCTAGAATTTGATAAAAAGATATGTTAAACTTACAAGTTGAAAATTCAAAAGGGAAAATATGAAAGAAAAAGACGTATTTGATGAGATAATCGAGGTAGGGAAAAAGCGAGGGGTCCTTACCTATGATGAAATCAACGAGGCCCTGCCATCGGAGTTCTTTACCCCTGACGAGATTGAAGACCTGATGGACCTTCTTAGTGATATGGGGGTGCGTATAGTTGATTCAGAAGAAGCCCTCCCGCTGGAAGAAGTAGAGCCCCAGGAATATGAAAAGACTGAAGATCTTGTTCAGGCTTACTTTCATTCGATGGGCGATATTTCCATCCTCTCTAAAGATGAAGAAGTAGAGCTGGCAAAAAAACTGGATGAAGGAAAAGAAATAATCGCAGAAATCGTTCAGACGATTCCATTAACGAAGAAGATTGAAAAGGATTACATCAGTGATGAAGATATGCTGGAAATGGAGGAAGATGAAAGGAAAGCTCATATAATTGAGCTTACCCTTTACAGACTTGAACTGTATGTTGAAGTTATTAATGATTTCAAGGCGGAACTGGACCAATATGGCGGGTCCCTCAAGACCCTTAAGACCCTGATAACGAGTGAAAAGAGCAAGAAAAGAGTTCGCGGCGCAATTCTGACTTCAATGGAAGAACTTGCCAACCGGGTCCAATTGACCTTCAGGAAAATCGAGGGAGAGATAGGCATAAAGGTTGACACATTGATAACACTGTGGGAGAGAATCAGCAGGGTCCAGGCATTTGTTCTTGAGGCAAAAAACGAATTAATTACACGCAATCTCAGGCTGGTAGTCAATATAGCGAAAAATTATGTCGGTAGGGGACTGCCGCTTCTTGATCTCATTCAGGAAGGCAATATTGGTCTTATGAAGGCTGTAGATAAATTTAAACATGAGAAGGGGTTCAAATTCAGCACATACGCAACATGGTGGATAAGACAGGCCATTACCAGGGCGCTTATTGATCAGACGAAAACGATCCGGGTGCCTGTGCATATGATGGAATTTTATAACAGGGTCACTAAGGCATCAAGGGAATTGACGCAGGAATTGGGGCGGGAACCCACTGACGACGAAATAGCAAAAAAACTGATAGTCCCGACCAGGAAGGTTGAAGAAGTCTTCAGGGCCATCCAGGACCCGATTGCGTTGCAGACCCCTGTTGGCGATGAAGACACCGAATTGGAAGATTTCATTGGTGACAAGAACAGTCCTTCACCTTATGCTGATGCAGAAGGCAAGGAAATTTCGGGATACATCAAGAAAGTCCTTGGCACATTGACTCCAAAAGAAGAGAAGGTGATAAGGATGAGGTTCGGGATCGGCGTTGACAGGGACCACACTCTTGAAGAGGTAGGAAGGCACCTCACAATTACCAGGGAGCGGGTAAGGCAGATTGAGGCAAAGGCACTGAGAAAACTGAAACATCCAAGCAGGCTGAAGGCGCTCAAGGCACTGGTAAGCACTTAAGAACGAGCAAATTTATTATTCAATAAAAAAGGTGAGCAAAAAAATTGCTCACCTTTTTGTTTTATCTCTAACTGTTGATTATTCCCTGCCCCACTTTGTACCCAGGTTTATTTCCTGAGAATTCTGTAAAATGACCGCTCCCGATGTAGACGGCTTGAGAGATACTATTTGAATTTTACCTATCGGGCTTACTGCGGGCTGCTCTCTCAGAACGCTGAAAACATCACCGACTTTGATGCCGTCATTTTCGCCTTTATCCAGGAAAACTATGTTCCCTTCGCTTACCAAAAAAGAATTCATGTGAGATTCAATGACATACCCCTGTATATCAGGTGTCCGGGGAGTCTCAGGAACAAGAGGCGGTTCCATCTCCTGGTACGGCAACAGGCCATCGCCAATCAGGACATCTTCAAACGAATCCGTTATTCTTGCTTTTATCATGTCACCATCCATACCGATTACTTCCAGGATGCCGGCTATCCTTATTTGGTGTCCTATCTTTTTTCCTGATACAGGATGCTTTACTATTTTTATATCTCTGATAGCAAAGAACCGCTTATTAGTCATGGAATTATCCCCGGAAAGAATCAATGCCGGTTTATTCGAAGAAGGAGACTTCGGTAGCTCTATGTATACGATATCGTTTTTGCTGGTCATTTTCTGATTTGTCAGGGATGATGTTATTTCTCCGATACTTGGATAATCGTCCGATATCCAGCCGCTTGCAATATAGAGGTCTTTCTCGATGATATGTTTCCTCTGCAGTATCGGCGCATATTTCCAGATGGATTTAGTCTTTGATTCATGTTTTGGTCTTTCGACTTTTTGCTTTCTGGAAACCGGTATTTCTTTGGCGGGTACGTCAGGCATTTGCATTAACTCTTCCCTGGAAGGGATCAATATTTTGGTCCCGGGGTAGATAAGATCAGGATTTTCAATATGCGGGTTGACATTCCAGAGCTTGGGCCACAGAAAAGAGTCTTCCAGTTTTCTGGTGGATATGTCCCACAAGGTATCATTTTTTTCAACAATATATTCTTCTGATGAGAACGCCCCTCCATTGAGAAGTGTTATGGAAAAAATAAAGAACACAAGAAGGCAAAATAAAGTTTTTTTCATTTTTACTCTCCCGTACTTTTAAAAGCGATTATTTGCATATACACTACAATAAAGCAGCGGTCATAATGTGTCAAGGTCTTCAATCACTAATATATAATTATCCGCAGATTGTTATTGAGGGATGTCTCTTACTGAATAAAAGAAAATAGCATATGAAACATAATTGGACTCATGTGCTGTAATGAGCATTTATTTTTATATACCCTTCTGTCAGATCGCATGTAAGCGCCCTGGCACTTTCTTTTCCGTTTCCCAATTCAATTGTAATGATAATATTTTTAGTTAAGAGCGCGTTTCTTGCGGTTTTTTCTTTGCCGGTCCCCATGCCGTTGCTGACAAGTTTGACTTTATTGAGGCTGATATCTATCTTGTTTTCATTGACTGCAATGCCGGAGTAACCGATTGCGGCCATGATTCTGCCCCAGTTAGGGTCCCTTCCGTATACAGCGGTTTTTACGAGCATCGAATTCGCGACTGACAACGCAATTTTCCCGGCATCTGATTTTGACCTGGCCCCTTTTACTATTACCTCAATTAATTTTGTTGCGCCTTCCCCGTCCTCGGCAATCATCCTGGCAAGGTCATACGATATTTCATTCAATGCACTTTTAAAAATACTGTAGTCAGGGGAACGCTTTGTTATAAGAGGATTATTGAGACGGCCGTTTGCCATGATCATTACCGTATCATTAGTGCTCATATCATTATCAACGGACAACATGTTAAATGATCTGCTCGCGGCTTCCCTGAGCGCGGCATCAAGCGCCTGCGGGTTTATCGCTATATCAGTGACTATAAAACACAGCATCGTGGCCATATTCGGGCAGATCATTCCGGCGCCTTTTGCGATTCCAGCGATAGTCCCTTTTCGCCCCCCGATTTCTATTTGTTTGAAAGATATCTTTGCAAAGGTATCCGTAGTCATTATTGAAGAGGCTGTATGCTTTAAGGACAAAGGAGATAACTTTTTGATTAAATCTGGCAGAGCTTTTTTTATTGTCTCCACAGGAAATGGTCTGCCTATTATACCGGTGGATGAGGAATAAACAAGCCCGGGGGAAATACCGAGTTCATGAGCTGTACTCGTCATGATTTCACGGGCCGCTTTCATCCCTTTTTCACCGGTACAGGCATTGGCATTGCCGCTGTTGATAATAATGGCCTGTGCTTTCCCGGATGAAATATTTTTGATGGCCAGTTTTACCGGTGCGGCTTTTATTCTGTTTGTAGTGAAAAGACCGACGGTGACGGCAGGGCACTCTGAGTATATCAGCGCCAGGTCCCTGTTGCCGGACTTTTTAATACCCGCTGGTATGCCTGCGAATTTGAAGCCAGGTATGGTGGTATTACGAATTTTGGGACCCCTTTTCATCAGGGGGCTGCTGGGGAGGACATCAGTCCGGCTGTTTCGTCAAAGCCAAACATGATATTCATGTTATGTACGGCTGTGCCGGACGCCCCTTTTAAGAGGTTATCAATAGCGCTGACGATTATGAGGGTCTGCTTGTCAATTGTAACGGATATGTCGCAATAGTTGCTTCCTTTGACAGCCTTGGTGGCCGGGTATATGCCGTTTTTCAATACTCTTACAAAAGGCTCCTTGTGATAAAATTGGTGGTACAGTTTCTGCACATTCGATAGGGTCGTTTTCTTTTTCAGGCGAACGTAAATTGTGCTGAGTATTCCCCTGTCCATGGGGATAAGATGCGGAGTAAAGATGATTTTTATTTTATTCTTTGAAAGAGAGCTCAGTTCCTGCTCGATCTCGGGTGTATGGCGGTGGACCCCGATTGCATATGCCCGGACGGATTCATTGACTTCGCAGAACATAAACGGCTGCGCAGGACTTCTGCCGGCGCCGGACGTTCCGGATTTTGAATCTATAATAATAGAGTTCGCATTAATAAAATCTTCCCCCATTACCGGGGCAAGACCAAGGATGGCGCTCGTAGGATAACAACCTGGGTTGGCAACGATCGACGCTTTTTTGATTTTATTCCTGTAAAGCTCAGGCAAACCGTAAACGGCATTTTTCAGAAGAGGAGAGTAAAGGTGGGGAATCTTATACCACTCTTTGTATACCTCTGCGCTTTTCAGGCGGTAATCCGCAGAAAGATCGATAACTCTTTTGCCGGCGTTATGAAAAAACGCCACAGTTTCCTGAGAAGTCTTATGCGGAAGACACAGAAAAAACAGGTCGGCCTTTTTTGTCAGGGCTTTTAAATCCAGAGCTTCGAATTTTAACGAGGTGTTTCTGACATTAAGAAATGTGTCGGAGATGAACAGGCCGGATGAACGTTCAGAGGTGACGGCAGTTACTTCCGTATTAGGATGTGACAGAAGAAGCCGTAATAGCTCAGACCCTGTATAACCACTTCCTCCTAAGATAGCGACTTTTAGCATTTAATGACCGTGTGTTCAATTGTAATGAGTTGTGAGTGTAACCAATAGTGTGACTTCTGCGATAATGTTGTCTGTTGATGAGATACACTCTTTGCTCATTACGGATTATAATTATCTCTTTGAGAACTGGAAGCGTTTTCTTGCGCCCTTCTGGCCGTACTTCTTACGTTCTACCACTCTGGGGTCTCTCGTTAATAATCCTTCTTTTTTGAGTTTTCCCCTGAAATCCGAGTTGACCGATAACAAGGCACGCGAGATGGCATGTCTGATTGCAGCGGCCTGTCCGCTGTATCCTCCGCCTTTGACCCGTACTGTTATATCATATTTACCACTGACAGCAGCTACATTCAACGGCTGTTGTATAATCATCTTCATTGTCTCATGGGGGAAATATTGATTGAGCGCTTTTTTATTGACAACTATATTGCCTGTCCCGGGTTTAACAGATACCTGAGCGATGGAAGTCTTTCTTCTGCCTGTTGCACTATATTGAATTTCTGCCATTTGTTAAAAGCTCCTTATTGGATGTTAAGATTTAAAGTTTCCGGGTTCTGGGCTTTATGCGGATGGTCCGGTCCCCTGTATACCTTTAATTTGCTGAGCTGCTGTCTGCCGAGTCTGTTTTTCGGGAGCATGCCGCGGATTGCGGAAACAAGAATGCGTTCAGGATTTACTTCCATTATGTCCTTGGCGACTTCTTTTTTAATCCCCCCTGTATAACCGGAATGATGATAATATGTCTTTTGTTCAAGTTTATTGCCTGTAAAGCGCGCCTTGTCCGCATTTACGATAATGACAAAATCTCCGGTATCGGTATTAGGAGTAAAAATCGGTTTGTTCTTACCCCTCAGCACCTTTGCGACCTGTGAGGCCAGTCTCCCCACGACCAAACCATCAGCATCTATAATATGCCATTTCTGTTCAACATCGGTTTTCTTAGTGAAAATTGTTTTCATATGTCCTCTCTATACCAAGTTGCGAAATATTTTGAACATATCATGATAATGGAATATGATTTTAATTGTCAATACTTGGAGTGAAAAAAGGGCAGAAAGCGGGTCAATCGATCAATGAATCTATATCCTGTCACAAGAGCGATTAGACAATTGCTGCCAGACAGAGGAGTCCATTTCATTGATATACTCTTCCAATGGATAATTTCTGCCGCAATCCATGCAGCGCAGAAAGACACTCTTTCAGCCGATTTTAAGGGTCAACTGACCTTTACATTCTCTACAGTTCAGTCTTGATTCAGGATTCATAATATATACTCCCCTTATGAAATTACCTCATTGTAAATATGATACGTTAGTCGGCAATAAAAAGTGAAGCAACTTAAACTGGTAGCAGGTTGAGTTAATAACAACATTAAAAATTAGGCCGGGTATAACTGTAACGTTGCTTGATTTTTCGGAAGTAAATTGATAATAATGAATACATTGTAATTTATTTTACATTTCAACTTTAATTATTACATCATTTTTTATACTATCTGGTCTGAAACTGGCTTTATGAGGTATATTTCCTTACTATGAGGGGAATGCTCATAACAATACATTTCTTTTTCAAACTGCACTTATCATTCTTTGTTATCAGGATGCAAAATATCTCAAAAATTATTAATGGCGAATTACAGGTTTTATAGTGACGCAAGGGAATAAGACAGCTATTATCAGCGGAGCCACAAGAGGAATAGGCCGGGCCATAGCGATTGAGCTGGCACGTGAAGGTGTAAATATAAGCTTTAATTTTCTCAAAAGCCATGAGGACGCGCTTACTCTTGAAGAGGCAGTGATTAAGTCAGGCGGCAAAGCCAAAGCATTTCAAACAGACATCAAAGATTATGCCGCTGTTAAGTCATGGGTAGATAAGTCCAGAGAATTATTCGGCGGATTGGATATTGTTATTAATAATGCAGGTGTGATTAAAGATACGGCGCTTGCTCTCATGGCTCCCGAGGACTGGCATGAAGTCATAAATACAAATTTGGACGGGACATTCAATCTCAGCAGGGCTGCCATAATAGGACTTATAAAACAGAAGCACGGCGTAATCCTTAATATTACCTCTGTAAGCGGTATGGTCGGGATTGCCCGTCAAACTAATTATTCCGCCTCAAAAGCCGGAATCATCGGGTTTACAAAATCTCTTGCCAGGGAAGTTGCTCCATACAATATCAGAGTAAATGCCGTTGCGCCCGGTTTTATTGAGACAGATATGCTTACCGGATTAAAAAAAGAATACAAGGAGCAGGTATTAAAACAGATCCCGTTAGCCAGATTGGGCAAGGCTGAAGAAGTGGCAAGACTTGTTAAGTTTCTGGTGAGTGATGATGCGGGTTATATTACAGGACAGACTTTTGTGATTGACGGCGGACTGAGTACGGTATGAAATAATGAAAGAAAGACGAATCGTAGTAACAGGACTGGGAGTAATAGCGCCTAACGGGATAGGCAAGGATGCGTTCTGGCATGCCCTCAAAGAGGGACAGTCCGGGATCAAACGGGTAAAAAGATTTGATACAAGCCAGTTTAAAAGCAAACTGGCAGGTGAGATTGATAATTTCTCACCTGCTGTTTTTTTGGGACACAAAGGATTGCGGGACCTTGAGAGGACTTCAAGACTCCTTTGTTCTGCGGCTAAATTGGCGATTGAGGATGCGGGTCTCAGCATTAACCATGACAACACTGATGACATTGGGGTCTGTACAGGGACAACTTTATCATCTTTATGGAATTTTGCGCAGTTTGATAAAGAGACGATTCAGGAAGGGCCTCTCTTTACGAATGTTGCGCTATTCCCGGGAACGGTAATGAACGCGGCCTCAAGCCAGGTATCGATCCGGTTTAACATCCAGGGATTTAACACGACAATTTCTAATGGCTACAGTTCAAGCATAGACGCATTAAAATACGCCATTGATTTTATAAAACTCAGACGGATCAAGGCGGTATTGGTCGGCGGGGTCGAAAGCCTCTCTCTGGTAAATTATAGCGGTTTCTATCGTTTGGGTTTTTTTGCCGGAATAAACGGCGAGGAAGTGTCCTGCCCTTTTGATAAAAGGAGAAACGGGATCATACTTGGTGAAGGGGCGGCTGTCGTCATTATTGAAGATGAAGAGTATGCCCGAAGCAGAAATGCGAGAATCTACGCAGAGGTAAACGGGATCGGAAATTGTTTTGAGGCGTATAAAATGGGTAAATATCATCCAGGGGCCAATGGCCTGAAGGAAAGCATCAAAGAGGCCCTCAGGACTTCAGGAATAGGACCATCCGACATCGACTATATCAGCGCGTCCGCAAATTCAGTCCGGGAACAGGACAGGTTAGAGACAATGGCGATTAAAGGGGTCTTCGGCAAGTATGCATATAATATCCCGGTTAGTTCCATCAAATCAATGATAGGAGAAACATTCAGCGCCGGCGGGCTTTTTCAGATTTCAGCCTCAATAGGCAGTATGTATAAAGGTTTTATTCCCCCGACAATTAACTATGAAATGACCGATGAAGATTGCGATCTTGATTATGTTGCCAATAAATCACGTCTTACAAGAATCAACAATGTGTTGATCAATAACTATGGCCCCGGAGGAAGTAATGCGGCATTTATTTTATCGAAAGGGCATTGAGGAGGATTATCAGTGAGTAAAAACTACGAAGAAGAAATAAGGAACATGGTCTCGGATATTCTTGAGATCCCGGCTGAAAAACTTACGCCTGATGCGGATTTTTTCAGAGATTTAAATATCGACTCGCTTAAGGCGATTGAGATTGTCGCAGCATTTGAAAAAAAGTACAGGATAATCATCCCGGAACAGGACATCCCGAAAATCAGGAACCTCAGGCAGGTAGTTGAGTACACGGCGCCGCTAAAAAAAGAAACGCATATATGAGATGGGACAAGGCTAAGATCCAGTCTGTTTTGCCTCATCGGGAGCCGTTCCTTTTCATTGATGAGGTAATCGAAGTGGAAGGCACGGAGCGGATAGTGGCGGCAACATATTTAAGGGAGGAGGCAAGTTATTTCAAAGGTCATTTCCCCGGTAATCCCGTGATGCCCGGCGTATTGATTATCGAGGCAATGGCCCAGGCCTCGGTGATTCTGTTTTCGCTGGACAGACCTGAGGTAGCGGCAGGACATCCTGATTATTATTTAGGAAAGGTCAAGTCGGAATTTCTCGCGCCGGCATACCCCGGTGATAAATTAATTGTTGAATCGAGAAAAGTGAAATTCCTTGATAATGCCGCGATTACGGAGACAGTAGTTAAAGTAGATGAAAGGGTCATAGCAAAAGCGAACCTTATATTCAGCATACAAAAGAAATAAATAAACTGATCATGGAATTCCGCCGCATGGTTATGGATATCGAATTTTATTCGGACTATGGTTGTATCAAAGCATGAAAACGTTTAACGTCCAGAAACGCAGGGTGGTGGTTACCGGGTTAGGGGTCGTGTCGTCGGTAGGGATCGGGAAAGATGATTTCTGGAAGGCGATAATCAGCGGCACATCCGGCATCAGCAGGGTATCGTCATTTGATACAAAAGAATATAGATGTCATCATGCAGGGGAGATCAAAAATTTCCAACCCGAAGCGTTCATCAACAGAAGGAAACTGCCTTTTTTGGGTCGAACATCGCAACTATCAATCGCTGCCGCTGCCCTGGCATTAAATGATGCCAAATTCCCCCTGTCTAAAATCAATGCTCATAAAACCGGAATATTTATCGGGACTACGATGGGTGAAAGACTCATCGAAGAGGTAGTCGATGAATGGATAATAAAAGGCAGTTATGACATGAATAAAACAAAGATAGCGCAATCATCAGCCAATAACATACCTGCAAATATCGCGCTTTTCTTTAAGATTGACGGTCCTAATTATATGATCCCTACAGCCTGCGCTGCCGGTAACTATGCTGTAGGATACGGTTTTGACTTTATCAAAAGAGGCGACCTGGAGTATGCCATTGTGGGCGGCGCCGATGCGTTCTCCAAACTTGCATTTACGGGTTTTCATCGCGTCTATGCAATGGCCCCCGAGAAGTGCCAGCCTTTTGATAAAAACAGAAAGGGGATGCTTGTGGGAGAGGGAGCGGCTGTTCTTTTCCTGGAGTCAATGGAGTCGGCATTGAACAGGAATGCGGAAATATACGCGGAGATACCGGGTTACGGTATCAGTTGTGATGCCTATCATATGACCGCATCAAAGGCTGATGGCATAGAAAAGGCGATACTGAAAGCCCTGAAATATACACGTATTAATAAGGAAGACGTTGACTATATTAATGCTCACGGGACCGGGACGCAGGGCAATGATAAAACCGAGTGTTCTGTAATCAAAAGTGTTTTTAAAGACAGATATGAGTACATCCCTGTCAGTTCGATAAAATCCATGCTTGGCCATCCTATGGGAGCTGCTTCTGCAATTGAGGCGCTCGCCTGCTGTCTTACAGTTAAAGAAAACATCATCCCTCCTACAATAAATTTTGAGACCCCGGACCCGCACTGTAATGTGGATTGTGTACCCAATAAGGCAAAGGTGAAGAAGGTCAACATTGCATTGAATAATGCATTTGCTTTCGGCGGAAATAATTCTTGTCTTGTTGTTAAGAAGTTTCGGGAATAATAAAAATATTATGAAACAAAATAGAGTCGTAGTTACAGGGTTAGGTCCTATAGCTTCTACGGGAATCGGAAAAGACGCATTCTGGCAGGGGATCATTGACCAGAGGACCGGTTTAAGTTCAAGGGAATTTAACATTGACGGGGCATCCTGGGAGAGTTTCCCTGTCCATAGCGTAAAGGATTTTGATTTTGGAAGATTTCACGTAGATGAATTGGCCATAGCATATATGACGGACTGGAAGCAGGAAGGGCCGCCTGTTGATTTGTATTACCTTATGGCCGCAGTTGCGTTGTCCCTGGAAGACAGCGGGCTCAGATACGATTCCGGGGACAACGGTTTAAGCCTTGTTTTGACCCATGAAAATATGGGCCTCATGCCGTTTCTATATAAGCTCAGTGAGATATCATACGATGCCCTGAAATCCGAAACAGGCCCAAGCTTATCCAGGAAAGAATTCTATGAAAAGCTTTACCGTGATTGTCTGAAAAGCGGTTATGATGTTCAGACTTTCATGACATTGTTTCATGTGGCCAAGGCGTTTAATATCCATAACTACTCACTGTTTACAAACAATGCCTGCGCATCAGGGCTTTATGCCCTGGAATCCGCGGCGCAGATGATAAAATGCGGTCAGAGCTCCGCAGTTGTTGTGGCTGCATCGGAGTATACGGAAATATATAAATATCTCTGGTTCAGGGACATCGGCCTTTATTCCGGAGATGGAACGATCAGGCCGTATTCCAAGGACAGTAACGGCCTGGTCTTCGGTGACGGAGGGGTGGGAATAGTTTTGGAAGATTTGGAACATGCTGAAAAAAGAAACGCGCATATATACGCGGAGTACCTTGGCGGAGGGTTTCACCTTGAAGGGTGGAAAGTAACGACCCCTCAAATCGGGAGCGATTCATATCAAAAGGCCATATTGAAGGCCATATCACAAAGCAAAATTAATATAGAAGAAATTGAATTGCTGTGCCCGCATGGAGTGGGTTCTCAATCTATAGATTATTACGAGTCTAAGGCAATAACGGATATCTTCGGTTTAAATCCCGTGAAGCCTCTTATTACGGCTTTCAAACCTTATGTAGGCCATAACCTGGGGGGAAGCGCATTATTGGAAACCGCAATTCTTCTGCTGTCTCTCGAACATAAAACGGTGTTGCCTACTTTGAATTGTGAGAATGTCAACCCTGTATTTAATATATCTCCGGTCAGAGAGAAAATAAAAAAAGAAGTGAATACGGCGATGAAAATATGCTGCGCCTTTGCAGGGTATAATTCAGCGGTTGTATTTAAGAGGTGGGACTGATATGTCTCAGCGGTATGATTATGAAGCAATAATAATCGGCGCCGGCATAAGCGGTCTTGTGTGCGGATGCTATTTGGCCAAAGCCGGCTTGAAGACCCTGATTGTGGAAAAAAATGCAGGGCCGGGCGGATACTGTACGTCATTTAAGCGCGGGGGCTTTCAATTTGACGCATGCGTACATTCACTAGGAAGCCTGAGGACCGGCGGTAACGTAAGGACCATTTTACAAGAATTAGATATTGAAGAACGATTAAGAATTACGAGACATGACCCGTCGGATATAATTATCGCCCCGGATTTTACGGTTCATTACTGGAACGATATAGATAAGACGGTGAGCGACTTCCAGAATATTTTTCCGGCGGAGTCGGAGAATATCAGGAAGTTCTTTGATTATATTCAGGGCTGCGAAGGTATTGCTCTTATGTCCTTAAAGTCCGTTACATTCCAGATGATGCTTGACAGGTATTTTAACGACTATAGATTAAAGGCGGTCCTTTCACTTCCCGTATTGGGTAATGCCGGCTTGCCGCCGTCAAAAATATCATCAGTTACCGCTGTTCTTATTTACAAGGAATTTATGTTGGACGGAGGGTATTGCCCGGATGGCTCTGTTCAGGCTTTAGCGGACATCCTGGCTGCGCGCTTTAGAGAGTTCGGCGGAGACATCTTTTTTTCCTGCGCCGCAAAAAGAATCAAAATAGAGGAGGGAAAGGTCCTTGGAGTTGAAACAGCAAAAAATGATATATTCTCATCTAAATATTTAATTTCCAGTATCGATGCTACATCTACGTATATGTCTCTTATCGGTGAAACGGCTTCAGGTCAAAAGATAATGAGCTTATTAAATAAAATGGAGCCTTCCCTGTCTGCGTTCATTTTATATCTGGGGACAGACGGCAAACTCGAAAATGTTCGTAAAGATTCTGTTATATGGTCTATGCCGCATTATGATATAGATAATATTTATAATTTGACCGTGCAAGGTAAAGTCGATGAGTTGGACTGGTTCCTGTCGAGGTTATCGTCTAATCACAGTCTCTTTATGTTCGTTAATGTGCCTTTTGTCAATGAAGCATACTGGCAGGACAACAAGAGAAGGTTGATTGATATTTATATAAATAAAATGGAACGGATATTCCCGGATTTATCACGCCATATAATATACAAAGATGCCGCTACACCCATGACCTTAAATAAATGGACCTCAAACCATAAAGGGGCGTCTTATGGGTGGGCCAAGACACCTTCGCAGTTTGCTGTAACAGGTTTTACACAAAATACGGCCATTGAGAATTTATATCTGACGGGCCACTGGACAACTTTATATCAGGGTGTGGGCGGGGTCGCATATCTGGGACGGGACACATCGAATAAGATTTTAAAGAAGGAAACCGCTCAGTGAACATATTTGCATTTGCAGGTGCCGTGCTTGGAACTACTTGTCTGTCGTTGGCATTGCTCGTTGCGATGAATAGGAAAACAACTCTGCATCGTATTTGGGCGTTATTTAATTTGTCAGTGGCCATATGGGGGATCGGGGCTTTTTTTATAGGAATCTCCACGACCCCTTCATCAGCCATAGTCAGCTGGAAACTGGCCCATGTCGGCGGTATCTTTATCCCCGTATGTTTTTTCCATACGATTTGCGTGTTTTGTGAAATTGATACTAAGCGAAAGCGGGCCATTCAATTCGCATATTTACAGGGATTTTTTTTCCTCTTCATGAATTTTACCGACTTTTTTATAACAAAGGTAAGGTTTGCCTTTAATTCTCTTTATTATAATCAAGCTGCCGGCGCATGTTATCCGGTTTTTTTCATGATTTGGGTGGGCCTGGTCATTTGGGGACATTATGAATTGATAACGTACTATAAAAAAAGCAGCGGTATCAAGAGACATCAAAGTATATATTTCTTTATTGGAATGCTATTAGGATTTGCAGGGGGCAGCACCAACTTTTTCCCCATGTTCGGAATCGATATATACCCATTCGGTAATTTCACGATACCGATATATTGCCTTATTTCGACTTACGCTATCCTCCGTTATCGACTAATGGACATAAATCTTGTATTTCGAAAAAGCATGGTGTATTCACTTTCCGCCGGAATTATAACGAGTCTATTTGTAGTAATTGTTCTTACCATGACCAAATTCGTATCTAATGTGGCCGGTAGCAGCTCGTTTGCGATAACCACTCTTGCCGCCCTCACTATCGCGGTGCTTTTCAACCCTCTGAAAAACAAAATACAATCATTTATCGACAAGAGCTTCTATAAAGGGAGATATGATTATTATCCGACGATCCGGAAAATAAGCCGTGAGCTTGTTACAATTTTTGACCTTGATGATTTGTTTAAATATGTTGGAAAAACTATTTTGCAGACCCTCGGATTGAATAGTATCTATCTCTTACGGGCTGTACCCGGAAGTGGTTATGAAATTGTATATCATCAGTCGCACAATAATGACCATGATAATACCGGGAAAGAAAATGTCGGAGAAGAAGACGAAGGCATGAATATAAAAATGACCTCTGAGCTGATTGAATTTTATAAAAAATCAGAAGATGTCCTCGTCAAGGACGAGCTGCCGGGACTTGAAAAAAATCTCGGGCGGGGAATAATAGAGCGCATAAAACAAGATTTGCTGCCTTTTAATGGAGAGGTAGTGGTCCCGGTGTTCAATGATAAGAAACTCACCCTTTTATTGGTCCTTGGGGAAAAAGTATCAGGTGACATGTATACCAATGAAGACATAAATCTGCTCGGTATTGTCTCTACTCAGTTGGCCGTCTCGATAAGAAATGCCATGCTGTACAAAGATAAAATGCATTCCGAACGACTTGCGTCAATCGGGATGATGTCCGCGACATTTGCTCATGAAGTAAGAAATCCGCTTACATCGTTAAAAACCTTTGCCCAGTTGATGCCGGAAAAATACAACGATGAGGAATTCAGGGTCTCGTTTTCCAAGATCGTTGAAGGAGAAATCGAAAGAATCGACGGACTTATTAATGACCTCCTGGATTTTTCCACAGAGAGAAAATCGTCCCGTTCCAATAATTTCAACCTTGTGTCGCTCGTCGATGAAACAGTTGAGTATGTGAAGGGGAAACTCGACTTTGAAAGAAAGAATATAACCATAGAAAAAAATTACGGCGCCAGTGTGATTGAGATGTCGGGTGATGCGACAAACCTGAAACAGGCATTTGTCAATTTAATTACAAACGGATGTCAGGCCATGTATGGAGAGGGTCTGCTTAAAGTCCAAATAAACCCTAACGGGGAAAATGTGGATGTGGCGATAACCGACACGGGGGAGGGCATCCATCCGGATGACATTGCAAAGATTTTCGATCCGTTTGTCACTACAAAGGAAATGGGAATAGGTCTCGGGCTGGCCATAAGCAAGAGGATTGTGGAAGACCATAAAGGAAGCATCAAGGTGAAAAGCCGGTTATCACAAGGGACCACTTTTACAATTTCACTGCCTGTACAGAATTGAAGAATATATATATAATATTATAGTTTTTTTATCGTTAAGGCCGTTGCTGTATATAATTCGATTACCCGGGTGAAAATATAAGAATGGAACTTCTGGCTTTATTAAGCGACAGCGATGATGTGATTATTCCTAATGTCAAGAAGGCCCTTCAACAATTCACGGTTTATCCCCTCAAGACACTGGAAGAACTTGAAGAATTATACAGTAATATCCCGCTGAATCTTTTCCTGATAGACAGTGATTCCCATAAAATGTTTTCTATCAGGGAGTTCCTGAACAAGCTTGATGAGAATAAAGTAGTGCTCATTACACGGGAGAAGCCTGATAAATATGAATTGGAAAATCTGCCGGGTAGTGTTTTTGATTGCGTTGACGCCGGAACGATCATGAACGACCTGCCGGTTGTAGTGAAACGGGCGCTTGAAAGGCAGCGGTTTGAGAGTGAGTTAAGGATGTTGAAACAGGCGCGGGACATAGTAAGACCGGCACAGGCGCAGGTCCTTAACAGGGGGGAAGTCGAGAATCCATCGGGACGCTATGAGTCGGTCCCTGCGGGGAAGTACATTCACGAGAAGGTCATTGTGAATTTTGCCAGGATGCTGACCGTAAGTTTTGATATGCGCAAGCTTCTGGACCATTTTATAGATTCCGTAATGGAAATAGCCCGCGTAAGCAAGATGTCCGTTATGCTTAAAGATAAGTCCTGGTTTCACGTAAGGGCGCAGTACGGTCTTGATCCGTACATCGCCGATAACATCAAGCTCGGAAAGGACAGCGCCCTCGCTTCCTGGCTGACAAAGACCGGACGGATACTGCACAAACCGGTCACTTTTGTAAGTTCTTCTTCGGTAAGTATTGCCGGCGAAATGGAGGCGCTGCAGTGTCTGATTTCATTCCCGATGATTTACAAGGGGAAGCTGATAGGGATTTTCAATATAGACAACAAAGTCACCGAGGAGCCGTTTTACAGGGAAGAATTAGAGATTATTTATGTATTGTGCAATTACCTCGCCGCTGCTGTGAAGGATGTGGACCTCTATCACCAGATGTGGTATCAGAAGGAATTTACTAATAATATCCTCTCCAGTATGAGCAGCGGGATGATAGCTATAGACAAGGATGAAAAAATAACCGTTTTTAATCAGCGGGCATCGGAGGTCCTGAATTTAGACACTGCCCATATCATCGGCAGCGACCTGAGGGCGCTCCCGTCTCCATTGGGGGACATCCTGTATGAAACAATGGTGACCGGGAAGATGTACAAGCGTTTTGAAGTGATTATAAACCCCGCAAAACTGCCGCTCGGGATAAACAGTTACAGGCTCATTGACGAAGAGCGTAACGCTATTGGGGCGGGCATAGTGTTTTCCGATTTGTCCGATTCCAAGAAACTGGAGGAGCAGCGCAATAAGGCGGAAAAACTCAGGGCAGTCAACGACCTGATGGCCAAGATAGCCCACGAAGTCAGAAATCCCCTTACATCCATCCAGACGTTTACGCAACTGCTGAATGAGAAATACGCGGATGACGACCTGAACAAATTCTATATCTCGACGGTAAGCCAGTCTATAAGGATGCTTGACAGTCTGATCGACAAGCTGGTGACGTTTTCGAGCTCCCAGAATTATAATTTTGACAAAGTCGAGATAAATGATTTTATAAATGAAGCGGCGGCCTTTATTTCAAAAAATATTCCCGAGACCCACAAGTTTTCCAAACAATTGACCGATAAGACCCTGTATATCAACATTGACAGGAAGAATTTAATCAAGTCCGTCTATTATCTTGTGCTTAGCATTATCGACAGGACGCCGGACGGCACATTTATAACAATGAATACCAATGCAGTAGTAAAGGACGTCCCTTCCGTTGAGATAGCCATTTCATATACTGGGGATGAATTGGTCAGGGAGGGTAAGCAGGATTTACTGAAGCCTCTGCTGGACATTAAACATCTCGGGACCGAACTGAATATCCCTATAAGCCACAAGATTATCGAAGGGCACGACGGCAGTCTGGATATAAAAAGCGGGGATGGTGTAAATTCATTCATCATTAAATTGCCCATCCTGGACAGAAGGACCGCCAATATTTCGATTGAGGGAGGTCGTATCAGTGGATAGCAGAGAACGTATTCTCGTAATTGATGATGAGCTTGCCCCAAGGGAGTCTATAAGGATGGTTTTAAAAGACCAGTATAAAGTATCGACGGCTTCCGGTGCGCTTGAAGGAATTGACATGATGGTCCATGATCCTTACGACCTTATTGTTATGGACATAAAAATGCCCCGGATGGACGGCATTACGGCCTTGCAGGAAATCAAGAAGAAGCATCCTGACACTGAAGTCATATTGTTAACGGCATACGCCAGCCTTGAAACCGCCAGGGACGCCATACGTTTCGGCGCATTTGATTATCTTATCAAGCCGTTTGATAAAGACGATGTTTTGATGGTTGTAGAGAAAGGCCTGAAGAAAAGGCGCGCCAACACTGGCTTGAAGCTGGAGAGAGACATATTACTTGACAGGGCCTCATATCTTGAAGACCAGGTAGGCAAGGCACGGAGCAATATCATGACCTGTTATGAAGGGACGGTAAATGCGCTTATTCTTACCATAGACGCCAAAGACCATTATACATACAACCACTCCAACCGTGTGGCAAAGCTTTCATCCGCCATAGCAGGGGCGCTGGGTATTCCAGCCAAGACGATAAAAGAGATCGAAAATGCGGCCGCAATTCACGATATCGGAAAGATAGGGATAGAAGAGAACATCCTCAGGAAAAACGGAAAGCTTACTCTGGATGAATATACGGAAATAAAGAAACATCCCGCTATCGGCGCCAGGATCGTCCAGTCGGTGCCGTTTCTTGAAGACGCGATCCCTGTTATCCTTTACCACCATGAACGGTATGATGGAAAGGGGTATCCTGAAGGCCTTAAGGGAGAACAGATACCTTTGTCCGCCAGAATAGTCGTGGTTGCCGACGCCATTGATGCGATGATGAGCGCCAGGCCATACAGGGACGCTCTCACAATGAGCAAGGTAGAGAGTGAATTAAGGGAAAATACGGACGCACAGTTTGATCCTGAGATTGTGGATATTATATTGAAGGGTAGGGTACCCCTTATATAGGCATTTCTTTTGTAGGGGCGAGGTCTTCCCTCCCCTGCAATCATTATTTCAATCCCAGCACATCCTGCATATCATAGAGCCCTGGCGGTTGTTTGTAGACCCATTGAACGGCTTTAAGCGCCCCTCTTGCGAAGGTATCTCTGCTTGATGCCTTATGAGTTATCTCTATTCTTTCTCCCAGTCCTCCGAACAGCACAGTGTGCTCGCCCACGATGTCGCCTGCGCGGACCGTCTGAATGCCGATCTCTTTTTTAGTGCGCTCCCCTATCAGGCCGTGCCTTGCATAAACGGCAGTGTCTTCCAGGCTTCTGTTAAGGGCCGAGGCCAGGACCTGGGCCATTTTCATTGCAGTGCCGGACGGAGCGTCTTTTTTCAGCCTGTGATGGGCCTCAACTATTTCAACGTCATAGTCATCACCTGTGACTTTTGCGATGTCTTCAAGGACTTTCAAAAGAAGGTTTACCCCAACACTCATATTAGGGGCAAAGACACACGGAGTGCCCTGAGCATAAAGCTTTATGTAGTCCACTTCGTCCTTGCTGAAACCTGTAGTGCCTATGACTATAGGCACAGGTTTGCCGGAGAGTGATTTCAGACATTCTATCGTTGCAGACGGGGATGAAAAATCAACAAGCACGTCGCCTTTTTCAATTGCCGTCTTTACATTGTCCGTAATCGTGACCCCCATTGTGCCCAGGCCGATGACAGCGCCTATATCTTTTCCCAGATGTTCATGTCCCTTTCGCTCTATAGCTCCGGTTAGTTTAATTTCAATAATATCTTTAGAAAGCGCGATGATGCGGCCTCCCATTTTGCCTGAGGCCCCTGATACGATTAGGTTAATCATTATTTCTCTCCTGTTCTGAAGGCGGCATATCTGTTTCATCTTCAAGCCTGCCTTCAATTTTATATTCCTCTGATGCCCAGGCCCCGAGGTCGATCAGCTTACACCTTTCAGAACAAAAAGGCCTGTATGGATTGCCCTGCCATTCTTTCTTTTGTTTGCAAACCGGGCACTTGATCTTCATATCAAAGTTTGAGTCTCGCCGGACTCGCTTGAATTAATAATTATTTAATATTTAATTGAATCTCAATTGTTCCTTCAAATACACTCACCGCCGGGCCCGTCATATATACGTGATTGTCTTTTTCGGACCAGTGAATAAGGAGCTTGCCGCCCGGCAGGGACACGTTCACTTTTCTGCCTGTAAGTCCCAACAGCGCCGACACGACCGCGGATGCACAAGCGCCTGTGCCGCAGGCCATTGTTTCACCGGCGCCTCTTTCCCACACCCGCATTTTTATGCGGCCTTCGCCCTGCTTCTGAATGAACTCGACATTGGTCCTGTTAGGGAAAAGTTTATGGTTTTCTATCAGGGGGCCGACACTGTTCAGTTGCACCGAATCTGCGTCATCGACAACAATGACCGCATGCGGATTGCCCATGGAAACACAGGTTATCTCATAAGTCTTATTGCCTGCCTTAAGCGGGTACCGGATTACTTTACCGTCTTGTAACCGGGGTCCCACCGTCTTTGATACTACCGGTATCTTTGCCGGTCCAAAGACAGGCTCTCCCATATCGATCCTGAAGAGGTCCCCTGATTTATATATATACTTGGTCCCGGCAAGGGTCTCTATTGAAAGGGACTCGATTGACTGACAATATTTCATGGCAAAGGCGCTGTCGTCGCAGAGCAGTATCTTGTCCCAGATATATTTGCCGAGACAGCGTATCCCGTTTCCGCACATCTCTACTTCGGAACCGTCCCCATTGAATATGCGCATCCTGAAATCCGCGCATTTTGAATGGCCCAAAAGCAGCAGTTGATCTGCGCCGATCCCAAATTTACGGTGACAGAGTTTTTTCGACAGGCGGGACAGGTTTTTTAATTTCGCTTCCCTGTCGTCAATAACTATAAAGTCATTGCCCAGGGCGTGCATTTTTGTGAAATTGATTTTCATAACTGCTATTGCTTCAGGAATTCCGGTATCCTTGATCCCCTTATAAGATCACTATACGTCTCCCTCTCACGGATTACAAAGAACTCTCTGCCTTTGACGAGCACCTCTGCTACCCTGGGCCTGCTGTTATAATTTGAACTCATCGTAAACCCATATGCCCCGGCGCTCATGACAGCGAGCAAATCCCCACGGGACACTTTGTTCAGTTCCCTGTTTTTTGCGAGGAAGTCCCCGGATTCGCATATCGGCCCGACGAGGTCCGAGACTACCTTTTTGCGGTTGTTTTTCTTCACCGGCAGCACATTGTGATACGCGTTATAAAGACTCGGCCTTATCAGATCGTTCATCCCGCCGTCTATGATGACGAACTCCTTCTGCGGATGTTTCTTTATATAAAGTACCTTTGTCACGAGGACCCCGGCATTGCCCGATATCGATCTGCCCGGTTCCAGTATAAGATTGAAGTTGCCGTCTTTCATAAGAGGCAATATGGCCTTTGACAGCTCTGAAGGGTGGGGCGGATGTTCATTCCTATATGGAATTCCCAGCCCTCCGCCCATATCGATATAGTCAATAGCGATTCCGTGCGACCTCAGCGTCTTTGCAAGCGATATTACTTTCTGCAGTGCGTCGACAAAGGGCCTTATCGTAGTTATCTGTGAGCCTATATGTTTGTGTATCCCGAGGACGTTCAGGTTCGGCAGTTTTCGCGCCAGCTGGTAATGCTCCAGCGCTTCCTCTATGGGGATACCGAACTTGCTCTCTTTCAGTCCCGTTGAAATATAGGGGTGCGTTTCAGGATCGATATCAGGATTGACCCTTAGCGCGATCGGCGCCTTTTTCTTCATCCGTCCGGCAATTTCGTTGATGGCCAGCATCTCGTCGGATGACTCGATATTGAACATTAGTATCCCGGCCTTCAGGGCCTGGGCAATTTCGTTTTCGGTCTTACCCACCCCTGCGTATACGATTTTCCCGGATGGAATGCCCGCCTTGAGCGCGAGATGAAGCTCGCCTCCTGAAACAACATCAGCGCCGCAGCCGTTCCTGGCCAGAAGCCTCAGGATTGCAAGGTTTGAATTGGCCTTAAGCGCAAAGCATATGGTATGGGGCTGCCCGTTAAACGCCTCCCTGTAGGCATTGAAATGTCTGAGAAGCGTATCATGACTATAGATATAAACCGGCGTCCCTACCGCCTCCGCGATCTTCCTGACAGGGACATCTTCAGCATATAATTCTGAATTTTTATACTTAAAAGCGTGCATGGTCCAATTGAATTTTTGTTCAGTTTATTTTATGAGTTACTATTATATATATTTATTCTGAGAATTTCATGAGAGATAAATTAATAGATATGATTCCGGTATAATGGAGCTACAGATGGAAATTTTACGAAAAGTACGCGAAACGATCAGGAAACATTCCATGCTCTCTGACGGGGACCATGTGCTTATCGGCCTGTCCGGAGGGCCGGACTCCGTTTGCCTTGCGCTCATTTTAGACAAGCTCAGGGAGGATTTCAAACTTCCATTGAGCGCCGTTTATGTTGATCACTCTTTAAGACCGGATGAAATTAAAAAGGAGCTGGAATTCTGTGAAGGTCTCTGTAAAGAACTCCGGATAGATTTCCATGTCAGGAAGATAGAGGTAAAGAAGTATGCAGAGGCCGCCGGCATAAACCTCCACGAAGCGGCAAGGGAACTGCGGTATGCCGCTTTCGAGGAAGTGTCCCACAGCATTGATGCAGGCAGGACCGCGCTCGGACATAATGCCGACGACCAGGCAGAAACTGTACTGATGAGGCTTTTCAGGGG
Source organism: Nitrospirota bacterium (assembly GCA_016222915.1). GTDB lineage: Bacteria > Nitrospirota > Thermodesulfovibrionia > UBA6902 > UBA6902 > UBA6902. The sequence goes on from JACRQA010000178.1 coordinate 30,248, forward strand.
TTCAGGCAGAAAAGGCATGACAGGTATTCCCCCCGTGAGAAAGAAAATAATCAGACCGCTCATTGAAATTGAGAGAAGCGAGATAGAGAAATTCCTTTCCATCAACTCCGGACTCTTAACTCTCAACTCTCAACTCCCTTTCATGGTCGACTCCTCAAATCTCAAGGAAGATTACTTCAGGAACTGGATAAGGCTTTCCTTGATGGAAAAGATCAAAGAAAAAAATCCGGCGGTAGTACGGGACATATGCAGGACGGCCGGTATTTTCAGGGAAGAAGAGGAATACCTTGAGTTGATCGTGACCAAGACCCTTATGAGGATGATAAGCAGAAAAAGCGACAGTTCCATAGAGCTCTTTCTGTCCCCCCTGGAAAAAATTGAGACGCCTATATTGAGACGTGTCCTGAGAAGGGCGCTTGACGCGACCAGCGGGCTCAGGGGAATAACATTTACGCATATTGAAGATATAGTCGGTCTATTAAAAAAGGGGAGGGCAGGGGACAGCATTGATCTTCCCGGCGATGTAAGGGTAGTAAGGGAATATTCACTCCTGAAGATAACTTCGGAAAAGCCTTCCATGCTTTCAGAATATGAAATGCGTCCTCCTTGCGAGATCATCCTCAGGGAAGCGGGCATGGTGGTAAGGGCAGCTTTTGAAGTAAACGGCGGCGACTACGGCGACGGAAAGGCTTCGGTACTTTTGGACGCCGGAAGTATGAAGTTCCCCCTCAGGATCAGGGCAAGGGCGGAAGGAGATTTTTTCTATCCTATGGGGTTCGGAAAAAAGAAGAAGCTCCAGGATTTTTTTGTTGATGAAAAGGTCCCGAGGGAGGAGAGGGGCCGGACGCCGATTGTTGTATCAGGTGATGATATCATATATGTTGCAGGTCACAGGGCGGATGAAAGGTTTAAAATAACCGAACAGACGGAAAGGTGTTTAAGGCTTACGATAACAAAGGCGGAGAATTAAGCATGGACCAGGAGCAGCTGCACCCGAAAATAATCGTCGTCATGCCCGCTTACAACGCGGAATCGACCCTTGAGAATACCTATAAAGATATACCTGAAGGCGCAGTGGATGAAGTCATTCTTACGGATGACTGCAGCAAAGACAATACGGTTGAAATTGCCAGGAGATTAGGCATCACGGTTTATACCCATGACAAAAACCTGGGTTACGGGGGTAATCAGAAAACCTGCTACGAGGCCGCATTAAAAAAGGGGGCTGACATAGTCGTCATGATCCATCCGGATTATCAGTATGATCCACGGGTGATCCCTTTTGCCGCTGGCTTTATTATGACCGGTATTTGCGATGTTGTCCTGGGCTCGCGAATCAGGACGAGGCAAGAGACCCTTGAAGGGGGGATGCCGGTTTATAAATACATCAGTAACCGCTTTCTGACATTGATTGAAAATATAGTTTTGGGTCAGAACATCGGCGATTTTCACACTGGGTTCCGGGTCTACAGGAGGGAAGTCCTGGAAACGATAAATTACCGTCACAACTCAAATGACTTTATCTTCGATACGGAATTCCTGGCCCAGTCCGTTTATCACAAGTTCCGCATCGGGGACATACCGATCCCTACGAGATATTTCCCGGAGGCCTCATCGATAAATTTGAAGAGGAGCATCAAATACGGTTTGCAAACTCTTCTGGTCATGGTAAAATTCATACTTCAAAAGACAGGACTTTTTCATTTCATAATCTTTGAAAGAGCAAAACAGGGAGGACACATTGACAGATAAAATCAGAGTACGCTTTGCGCCGAGTCCCACGGGACATTTGCATATAGGAGGGGCAAGGACCGCCCTGTTTAACTGGCTATACGCCAGGCATAACAACGGGACATTCATCTTGAGAATTGAAGACACGGACACGACCCGTTCCACGGATGAATATATCGAAGCAATCATCGAAGGTATGAAATGGCTTGGTCTTGACTGGGACGAAGGCCCGTTCAGGCAGACCGACAGGTTTGACGTCTACAGAAACTATGCGGACCAGCTCATTAAGGAGGGCAGGGCGTATTACTGCTACTGCTCCCCGGAAGAGCTTGAAGCCAGGCGCAAGGAGTCGATGGCGCAGGGAAAGTCTCTCAAGTACAATGGCAAATGCAGGGACCTGAAGGGACCGGTCCCCGGCATTAAACCCGTTGTCAGATTCAGGATGCCGGTGGCGGGGCAGACCATTGTTGACGACCTGATAAAAGGCATGGTCACATTTGAAAATGAGCAGCTCGATGACCTGATAATACTTCGCTCAGACGGCACGCCGACATACAATCTGACGGTCGTGGTGGATGATGTGGACATGAAAATAACACACGTCATAAGAGGCGATGACCATCTGAACAATACCCCGAAGCAGATCCAGCTCTACAATGCCTTCGGGTATCCCGTGCCCAAGTTCGCCCATCTGCCGATGATCCTTGGATCAGACAAGGCAAGGCTTTCCAAGAGACACGGGGCAACGTCAGTGATGGCTTATTACGATATGGGATATCTGCCGGAGGCGCTGGTGAATTACCTTGTGCGGCTCGGCTGGTCTTACGGCGACCAGGAGGTCTTCACGCGGGATGAGCTGGTAAAATATTTCTCCTTTGAGAACGTCGGTAAGGCGGCGGCTGTATTCAATCCGGAAAAGCTCCTCTGGCTGAACAGTCAATATATAATAAATTCTTCAACAGATAAACTTGCCGAACTCGTGATACCCTTTCTTGAAAAGAACGGTGTCATTGAAAAAGGGCAGGGCATGGACATGGCCTGGCTGTCAAAGGCCGTCGGAACTCTCAAGGAGCGCTCAAAGACAATGGTCGAACTGGCAAATTCCCTGCGCTACTACATAGCCGAAGACGTCGAGTACAATGAGAAGGCAAAGGAAAAGTTTCTAACTGAAAAGAGCCGTGATCTGCTGGCTGCATTGAAAGAGGCACTGACAGCCGTTCCCGAATTCTCCCACCATGAGCTTGAACAGGTCTTTAAATCGGTCGTGGAAACGCACGGCGTCAAACTCAAAGACCTGGCCCAGCCCGTCCGCGTAGCAATGACCGGCGGCACCGAGAGTCCGGGGATATTTGAGGTGCTTGAGGTTTTGGGGAAGGAGAAGACGGTCACGAGGCTGGAGAGGGCGATAAAGGGGATTTAATAATTAGCAGATGCCTGAGCCTCACCGCCGAGTCAGCTTGAAAAAGGGGGCAGGCCTTAGTGCTTTATTTCCGGAAATTCGGCCTGTCCCCTTTTCTGGGTCGGTTTATAGCATTGTATTTGGTTGAGGTTGCTCAGTAGGGGAAGGCGTAAACGTTTCAACTATTTCTTCGAATACGTTATTAATATTCAAATATACGCCATAATAGATTATAAGGTCGTCCGGCCCTCTACCAGCGTCCCATCTTGCAGTTATAAAAGGTGTTACTTCTGAGTTATTATTGTAACGCAGTTCAACGGAACCCTTGAACCGATGTTTATTATCAAATCTCTCGCTGTAGCCATAACCTAATTCTATTGCCGACCCCTTAAATGTATTACTGTCCGGGCTAAATCCGATACCAATGAAGCTGTCCGAAAGAAAGTCATTTTCCAGTCTGCTGTCGCTGGTCAGAATGAATCCTAACTGGGGTTTTAAGTAAATAGATTCAAGTTCGTTATCGAACGGCCTTATCACGGCTGCCAACGAACCTTCTGCAACCTCTGCATCCTTTACAATTTTTTCTAATGATTGATTATTGTTGATAGTCTCTCCTTCAACGCTTTTTCGACCGAGCCTGATACCGGCAACAAGATCAACCTGTACTTCCTTGACTTGTGGTTCCTGATTGACTTGTGCTGGCGGTTTGACTTGTTTTTTTATTACGTTGAATTGTGCTGTTATGTCGAAGAATAAGTGATTGTCTTGAAAAAGTCTGTTGTCATCTGTAGTGGCCGTTTCTCCATTAGTTGGATTTAAGGTCGAGGTTTGAAATCCTGTTCTAAAAAATGCCTGTATTTTATCAGGCGTATCCTTGTTATGTTTTGCCGCATCCTTGTTATCATCTGCAAAGGAATCCACAGCAAGAATCATACAAATAATGAATAACGCAATTTTCTTCATCATGAAAGTACCCCCTCCTGAAATTGTGATACCATTTGGATTATAAGAGCTTAAGATGCAAATTTGTTAATAGTATTTTTGAATCGTCTAAGGTACGCTTTTCATGTATTCCTCCTTTGACAAAAGGGGCGGAACTGCACAAGAAACGATTCAGCGAGACCATGCCCCCGTTTAATGTTCTTTACAGCCTCGTTATCTTACTTCAATAAGATGGGATTTTGCAAGAATTCAGCAGAGCAATACGGACAAGCAACTCGTCGACCTCGCAGGCGCCTGCATCGGTTTGAAGCATGTCAAAGGGGACGAGTCCGCCAAGTCCGTGCTGGGGCACTTAAGCCACTCAAGCGCTCCATCCTATTGGTGACTCTATTCCAGTCTCATCAGTCTCCGCAGGCTGCCTCGCCTGAGAAACAACTTATCGAAGAAGAAGAGGTGTATCCCTGTCAGTAGCGAGCCTATACAAATAAGCCCGAGATTAAAGATAAAATTCTTTACAGTGCGCATTGGAAACAGCCACGCAAGGGCGGGGACTATGGTAATTGCCAAAGGAAGACCGATCTTTATAATGATCTCTCCCGGTGTAAAACCTCCTGCAAAGAACGGCTCGCCCCAGTTAATGGCAAGCCACCATATACCTGCCCCTGCGGCTGCCGCCGCAATTAAAATGGAAACAGTAAGGAGGACCGGGCTGAGCCTCAATATCTTCAAGAAAGTCTGTTTCCCGGCCTTGAGTTGTTTCTCCAGGTCAATCCGCCGCTGATCGGTCGAGCTTCCGTCTCTTCTCATTATGTCGCAAAGACAGAGGAACGGCCACCGTTTCTTAAGGTCTTCCTCTTTCTCTTCTATAAGCATAAAGCCTTTCCATGATGCTCGGCCGGTTTTGTGCTCTTCCTTCGCGGCAAGCTCTTTCAACTCATAGCGCGTCATCGCGTAGCCGCTCATCATCAGGGCATATGCCTCGACATCAGTGAACGAATCGAGGTCCGTGCGCAGGTCCGCCAGGCAGCTCTGAATATCACGGTCAATGCCGTATGGCGTCACGGTATCACGCTTCTTCCATAGAAACTTGTCCTTGCTGCCGACCCAGGCTATGGGTTCGCGGTCGAGGTCCTTCTTAAGATGAACAAATAACAGTCCTTCGAGGGACCTGGAATCAACGCATTCTCTAAGCGCGTCATACTCTGCCTCCCTGATGCGGTCCATAAATATCGAGTTCGACCGCAGCAGCACGCCGAGTCTTCCTGTCTGCGGCTTGACCTGGTCGTCCATCTGTCCGGAGGCGTCGCTGCAAATGATGATGCTGCACGATTCATCGAGAAGTCCTTGTACGCCCTGATTATCGTGAACGCCTCCATCAACCAGTTGCACGTGATAACCCGGATAGAGGCCTTTCAGCTCAAGGGGCTCAAACAGTCCCGAAACACATGCTGACGCGGCCACGGCCTGCCCCAGAGGATACAGACGTAAGGATTCCTTTTCAATATCCTCGTAATAGACCCTCCTGAACCGGGCATTCATGTCAATTTCATCGCCTATCAGTCCGGGGGGTTCTCCCATGAACTTTGCCGTGAAGTGGAAATTATGCCCCGAATTCAGTGACGTGGTATTTATGAGCAGCACCGGGACCTTTGCGCGTCTTCTCCAGTTGACCTTGAGAGGATTGAATTCTTCCCTTGGGCCTTCACCTTTCGGCCCGATCAGGAGGTCTTTCATGGATATGCTTTTTCGCGAACACGGACCGCCGGGAGTGTTGTTGAAGATATGCTTCTGATACAGTTCGGACAGTTTGATGCTGCGCGTATAGTTGCGAGAAAAGGTTATCTTCAGGTTGGCCCAAAAATCTCCCATGGCGCGGACCCGCAGGTTCTTCTGCACGGCACAAAGAAAATTATGCTGCACCCTCTGGACGAGTATGATGTAGTCGTCCCTGGTCAGTTGTTTGTCTTCCGTGCTTTCGAGCATGCGCTGGAGCTCAAGATAATAATAGGCCCCGACAATGCTGCCGCCCGACACAGTCGAGATCACCTCAACACTGCTGAGAATATCGGCCTCGGCAAGCGCGGCCAATGCGCCCAGATGATAAAGCGACGCGCGAAAGCCGCCGCCTGAAAGGGCGAGACCAACCTTTCCCCTGTGCGCGCGTATGACGTCCAGAGTATTCTCCCCAGTCAGCTCCTGCAAGGCCTTCCAAGCCGGGTGCCATTCCTTGCCGTCACCGGGTATCTCTATCCCTTGCATCTTCACGATAGAGATGAGTTGTCTTACTGTAGTCTGAAGTTTCCAGATGTCTTTTGTAAGCTTGTATGCCTGCTTAAGACAATGGCCTGCCTCTTCGTATTTCTTCAGTCCCATGTAAACTTCGGCGAGCGTAACATAAAGCCAGTAATCTTTTTTGAAGGCTTCGCCTTTTGTCTCTGCCTCTTCTTTTGCCTTTTCTTCCAGTTCTTTGATCAAACCTGGAAGCTCTTCCATCCTCTTAATACGTAATTTCTTTGCCTCATCTCCATAGTACTTCGAATCCTTCGGTGGTGTCCCTGCTTTTTTTTCCGCTTTTCTTGCTTGTGATGCGAGGATATCGAGGATAAAGGCGGCATTTATTCCGCCATAGCCCTTGTCAATTTCGGGCCTTTCCCATGCGCGGAGGTAGAATGCAAGTGAAGACTGGATGTCCTCAATGCGTCCCCGGTATTCCCATAGACGCTTATATACTGCGCCGGCAAGCCCGAGGGTCTCGGGATCGCACTTATCTCCGAGGCCGATCTTATCGAGAATAGCCAGGGCCTTTGGAAGCCTGACGGACACATGCTCGTCTTCGTTCTTGTACGTGCATATGGCCTTTCTCTGCTGAATCCAGCGGGCCTTATCTATTTTCGCCCGTTCCTTATCGTCAGATGCCTCCTTTTTAAGAAGGTCCTTCGGAAAATGCCCTTCCAGCCTTTCAATTACCTTCAGCGCAAGGCCGAACTCCATTTCAGATTCCAATTCTTTTTCAAGTTTTTCCAACTCACCCGCCGGAGTTGATGGATCCGAAAGCAGATTATTTGTCTTTACAACGATTGTTTTCATTTCTGTCCCCCTCTCTATGAGTTCTTATGTTGATTACCCTCTATCGAACTATTGAAAAACCAAGAGCCATGATCGTCTTGAGCGTCTCCATTGCGGTGACGCGGTCGTATTCCTTTTCCGACTCCGGCAGCTCAGCATATGGCACAAGGTCAGGATGAGTCTTCTTTGCGTCGTCCCGGTTCGGCCCATAGGTCCATCCTTCGGCGATACGCTTTTGCGCCCAGAGGTCGTGGTTGTTTTCCGCGAGCTTCTCAGTCAGCTCGATCAGATAGTCAGGAAGCCGGATTGCTGATGTGTCTGTAGGTTTAGGAGTATAGTCCATAAATATTTACCTCACTCTGTTAAATGATCTTCAATCTCCTACACATCCTTGTCCCGCAGGTGATGGCCCATTTTGTTTATCATTGACCTTCAGCAATGTCACTCTCTATCGCTTCGAGGTTTTTCTTTACAGTTTTTGTACTTGGGTGATCCGGGCCGAGTTTATTCAAAAAGGTTTCATAACTCTTCAGTGCAAGGTCTTTAGCTTCCTGCAGCTCTCCCAAATCCTGTAGCACCAGAGCCAGATTGGATTGCCTTCTGGCAATAGAGGGATGGGCGGGCTCAAAGTTTTTTTCATTAGCAGCGAGCGCCTTGCGCAGAAGGTCTTTTGCTTCCTGCAGCTCTGCCAAATCCTGTAGCACCAGAGCCAGATTGGATTGCCTTATGGCAATAGAGGGATGCCCTGCCTCATAGCTTTTTTCATCAGAGACCAGGGCCTTGCGCAGAAGGTCCTTAGCTTCCTGCAACTCTCCCATATCCTTCAGCACCATAGCCAGATTGGATTGCCTTATGGCAATAGAGGGATGCCCCGGCTTATAGCTCTTTTCATCAGAGGCGAGGGCCTTACGCAGAAGGTCTTTAGCTTTCTGCGACTCTCCCAAAACCCATAGCACCGTAGCTAGATTGGATTGATATGTAGCAATAAAGGGATGGCCCGCCTCATAGTTCTTTTCAGCAGAGGCGAGGGCCTTGCGCAGAAGGTTCCTGGCTTCCTGCAGCTCTCCCAAATCCTGTAGCACCGTAGCCAGATTGGATTGACATATGGCAATAGAGGGATGCCCTGGTTCAAAGCCCTTTTCAGCATTAAAAAGCGATTGCCTGCCGTATTGTTCCGCGAGCCTGTACCTTCCCCATTTTCGATTGTGCCATCTAAGATAGTTTGATAAATTCATCGCCTGTTCCGCATTTATGAATTCAGACGCTAACAATGCATCTGCATGTGGAATTATTTTTTCCAATTCAAAATATGCCGACGAGTCTTTATCATGTTGAACACGCCCCATTTCATCTACAACCGCATCCGCCACCTTGCCGAATAAGCCGCTGTCTTTCTCAATGGTGCTCCTGACAAACCCTGATATGAGCCTGTGCAGCCACGGCTCGTTTTCTTCATTTAGGTTAATCATAGAGAGCTTTTTATCAAGTTCTCCAATGGCGTCTGAAAGAGGATCGTTAAAGATATCTCCGGCAGGCAGGGCCAGTACCTTTTTGAGCAGCTTTCTTGGGACTGAAACCGGCGCAAGCAACGACATGGCTTGCAGTACTGCCTTTGCAGTGTCCGAGGCAATGTCCCAGCTCATCCTGAAGGTCGCGGCCACCTCCTTTGTATGCCCGTCAGGGAGCTCGTTTGCATAGTTTTTTGCAAAGGCGTCAAGGGCCTTCATCGTCCCGGTCTTTTTTATCTCACCCACAAGTCTGCCGATGGTCAAGTCTGTCCTGATATTCAGGTAATTCCTCGCAAGCTCAAGCGCAAGCGGAAGCCCGCCGAGGAGTTCCACGAGGGCCTTCGCATTTTGACCGAATTTCCTGTCACCGGAGTCAAGCAGGCCGATGCCTTCCTGCGGAGTCATGAAATTAAGATTGATATGGGCACAAGTGAGATCGCGGCGTCTTGTGGTAACGAGCACATAGATGTTTTTTTGAGGCGGCAGCCAAGGTTGGAGTGCTTCAGCTTCAGGGAAATTATCAAGGACTACAAGCACGCGCTGAGAAGAGCTGAGCATTCTCCACAGCTCATGCAACTGCTCATCTTCCTTAAGCGTCCCTTCTATTTTGAATTTCGCCCCTTCGAGGACCTGGCTGATCAAAGTGGAGATGCCCCGGTCCGCATCAATCCAGAAGACGCCTCCCGGATAGTTAAGCCCGAAGCGGTGAACGTATTCTACGGCAAGCTGGGTCTTGCCCAGCCCCCCTGTCCCCATGACAGCGCCGACGCCTTCCACTGCCGCGGTCTTGCTCTCGCGCAATATATCATGTATCTGCCACAGATCACTGACTCTTCCGACAAAACCATTGCCTAATGAACGATAAGGCATCCTGTGTCTTTCAGGAAGACGGCAGACAGGCGGCAGCTTTGCACGGTCCGCATGGGTTAGCGGCACAGGTGACATTGACTTAGGCAATGTTTCGACCCCCGGCATGCTCATGAGCCCGGCGACTTCTTTTGCCAGCTCAGATAAATCTGAATCGATTTGATGCTCATTCCCGCCTGAAAGCGGCCGACCATCCTTCGGCCTCGCCTGTATCTTCTTAAGCCAATCAACCTGGTTCCACACGCATGGTTTAATAACCAATGGGATTACGCGTAGACCCTTTTCCTCCCTGTGCTTGAGAAGCCTCGGTATCTCTTCTTTAAGGATAAAATTTGAATTGAGAAAATCGGCTGAGATAAGAAGAATGGCTGCTGAACAGGCACCAATGGCCTTTTCAATCTCCGGGAACCAGTCGTCGCCACTGGCTATCCGGCGGTCGTCCCACACGCTTACGAGATTTTGCTTTGCAAGGACTCCAAGGTGAACTACCACCCTGTCCTTCCAAGCCTCATCCTTGTGGCTATAACTGATAAAGACTGTAGGGTTATCCGGCATGCCCCCTCCTGATTGTTTATCCGGTGAGACAGACAAAAGCCTCATGAATATTACTATCAACAGGCTTTTAAATCAAGATTAAAATTATTTGCCTTTGTCATTTGCGCCGCTGCCTTTTTGGCTGTATGCTTGTAGTTAATAGCAGTCAACCGAATAGAGGTGAATATGGAAAGCTCAAACGGTCCTAAACATAGAAGGACAACCTTGCTCTATATGCTTGCGCTGACCGGACTTGCACTCGCCGTCATCTTTGCATCGGCAGCCTTATTCTCCGGATTAGGGACGAGATGGAATATCTGGCATTTCAGGACCGGTCTTAGTGTGCTGCGCTACGCGGCTTATGGTGAGGCTGCTGTAGTTTTGATTTCACTGAGTGTATGTGTCATTGCAGCATATAAACGGGTATGGAATGTCTTTGCTGTTTCGCTGACAGGTTTATTAATAGGGGCTGCGGTCTTTAGTGTGCCTTTTAACTGGGGAAGAACAGCCAAAAGCGTACCACCCATTCATGACATTACAACAGACACGGAGGACCCTCCGCAATTTTCTGCTGTCCTGGCTCTTCGGAAAGATGCGCTGAATCCCGCCGAATATGGGGGGCAGGAGATCAGCGTCCTGCAGCGCGCTGCTTATCCTGACATAAGACCCGTGTTGCTTGATGTTCCGACTGAGCAGGTATTTGAACTGTCCCTGAAGACCGCCCGCAAGATGGGATGGGACATTGTAAATGCGGACAAGGACAAAGGGCTGATAGAGGCAACGGACACGACCTTCTGGTTCGGGTTCAAAGATGATATCGTCATACGTATCAGCCAAGAAATCAGGGGCAGCAGGATCGACCTGCGTTCTGTATCTAGGGCGGGCAAGAGCGATGTGGGGACCAATGCGCGGAGGATAAGAAATTTTGTGAAGGAGCTTGAGAAAGAGGCTGTGAAACCTTGACCCGGTGCCCCATTCATCGCTGCCAAGTGAATGCTTTCATTCAGGAAGGAGTTGCTATGAGAAAACAGGGAGCACCGGAATGTATTATCGTTGCCGCGCTCGTCTGCAGCTTTATCTTTGTATCGGGAAGTGAGAAGGCCTGGACCCAGGGTCCTGTGAAGGACATGCGCGGTCAGACCTTTACTGATCCGTCAAAAACATTCCCCATGCCCGATGACTGGATAAAGCAGCCCATTAAGTACGATAAGGAGAATGAGGGCGCTGATGTCGTCATAATGATGGACCAGGATATTTACCACACGCTTTTACCGTCCGTTCAGCAATTCGCAAAAGAAAAAAATCTGAAGATCATTATGATTGAGGGGACGTGCGGTATTGCTGCAGGGATGCTTGCGAAAAAGACGGCGGACATGGGAGGTTTCTGCTGCCCCGCTGGGGCGGAGGACAGGCTGCCGGGGCTCAGGTTCCATACCATCGGGATTGTGGCCAAGGCGTTTTTCGTCAATCCGGACAATCCGGTTGATAATATCTCCGAGACCCAGCTGCGTGACATATATCTCGGAAAGTTAAATCGCTGGTCGGAGCTGAAGACACAGGAAGGACAAAAGGGTCCGGACCGTGCGATAAAGCCCATCGGAAGGCTCCATTGCCCTTTAAGGCCCGGACACTGGAGGTTGCTGCTGGATGATAAGACAAAATTCGGGCCTGGCGTTTCAGAAGTAGGTTCGATTCCTGACATGATCGCGCAGGTTGCCTCAATTAAAGACGCGATCGGGTGGGAAGTGATGACCATGGCTGAGAGAAACAGGAAGTTAGGCACGGTCAAGCCGCTGAAGGTCAACGGTTACCGGCCTAACGATTCCGGCGCGCTTGCATTGCTGAAGTATCCATTCTACCGGACTTACCAGGTAACGACATGGGAGGGGAAGGGTGTGGAAAACCAAAATGCCGCACAATTAGTGCAATATCTGATCAAAGAGTTCGAGAAGCTTGATCCTGATAAATACGGCTTTGTGTCGCAGGGCCGGCTCAGGAAGGCAGGGTGGCGGTTCAGCGGGGATGAATTGACCGGGGAACCGAAATAAGGCCGTATGAAAATGGACTCCCGTATCGACAGGATACTTTCCCGAGTCCCTCTTACACCAAAGCTGCTGATTATTACTTTATTTGTATGGGGGCTGGTATGGGGCATTCTTGAATATTTACAGTCGAACCAACTTAAAAAAATAACTGATATTCAACTGACTCACCTGCTTGAGCAGCAGGCAAGGGAGAACAGAATACGTTTCGACAACTATGTAATGGCATACCATGACATGGCGGTGTTGATCGTATCGCAAAAGGCCTTTGTTGATCACGTCAGAGGGTACGCGGGATTTTCAGATGGGACCAAAGGCATTAAATACCATACCGAAATTCCTGCATGGCTTCCTGATGCATCGGTGATGCGGCATTTTGTCAGAATCCATAATGCCGTCCTGATAGACGGGATGGGCAGGGTCAGAGAGGTTTATCAGGGAACGTCCGGGATCGTCCCGCGGTCTCTTCTTCCTCCATCGGCCCTCCTTTTGAAGATGAGCAGGGGACAGAGCATGCTGACTGTTGTTGATGGCGTCCCTTATCTGATCGTCTCGGATGCCGTTAAAGACCCGAATCGGGGTGATACGCTTGCGCTGGCGCTTATCTCCCCTGTCGACGATGATTTCCTCTCTGCTTCACAGGGTGTCATATCCGGCAGGGGTATTATCGCGCTGGTGGAAACAGCGCGTCAGCAGGTCGTTGCCAGCAATGCCCCTGATCTGATACCGGCGGGCACACAGCTTGATTTATTGGCAGACCGTTATTTGATTACTTCCAAGGCGTTCTTTGATTGGGGCGGGTCAGAAATGCTTATGCAGTTTACTGCTTTGGTATCGAAGGATGAGCTGGCGGAGATGGGCAGGGCCATGCTTGTCGAGGGAAGGGTCCAGCGCTCCTTCATATCGCTTGCGCTTCTAATGTCATTTGCAATGATAATGTTTTGGATCACCGGGAAAATTCACCTGCTGACCGAGAATATCGGCGACTTCTCACATAATATTTTGAACATGCGCCTGCCGGAAATCAGCACGGGAAGAGACCAGCTCCGCATCCTTGAGGAGCGCTTTGCCATGTTTAAGGATGAAATTATAGGGTCGCGCGAAAAGCTGAAGAGACAGGCAGAAGAACTGCTGAGGGAAAAGACCGTGTATCTTGACACCCTCCTGCATTCCTCATCTATGGCGGTCGTAGCTACCGACCTTGATTTGAAGATCAAGTATTTCAACCCGACGGCGGAAACGCTTTTCAGTATCAGTGCAGAAACCGCTATAGGGAAGACCGTCTCAGAAACGAAGCTTGATGAAAGGCTGGATATACCCTGTTTTGAAAAGATAATCAATGATTCCGATGGTGATGAAGAATGTATTTCCACCACAATTAACAAGACTGCAAAGGGAGAGCAAATCCTCGAATCAAAAGTCTCAATTGTAAAGGACGCGGAGGGAAATATAAGCGGGTTGCTTATGATTACTCAGGACATAACGGAACGTAAGAAGGCGGAGGAGCAGAGATTGGAGCTTGAGCGGCAGCTTCTGCACTCTCAGAAACTGGAGAGTATCGGGGTGCTGGCAGGGGGGGTCGCCCATGACTTTAACAACCTGCTTATGGCGGTCCTCGGCAATCTCCACCTGGCCCTGATGAAGCTATCACCCGGTACCCCGGTCCGGACCCTGATCGAGCAGGCCATTCAGGCGTCAAATCGCACGGCCGACCTTACGCGCCAAATGCTGGCATATTCCGGTAAGGGGATGTTTATTATCGAGAAGCTGGATATAAACGAAATGGTAAAAGAGAATGCATCTCTGTTAAATTCCACCGTGGCCAAGACGGCGATGCTGGGTATTGACCTCCAGCCTGATATATCAAGGATAGAAGCAGATTCAGGACAGATTCAGCAGGTAATTATGCACCTGCTTATCAATGCATCTGAAGCCATCGGCGAAAATACCGGGGTGATTATGTTATCAACCGGAGAGATGGAATGTGATGAGACTTATTTAAGAGGAAGCAGGACCGATGAGGTCCCAAAAGCCGGACGCTTTGTCTATCTGGAGGTGTCGGACACGGGCAGCGGAATGGATGTGGAGACACAACAGCACATGTTCGATCCGTTTTATTCGACAAAATTCACCGGACGTGGATTGGGGATGTCGGCGGTTTTCGGCATTGTTCGCAGTCACCGGGGCGCAATTATGGTTGACAGCGTTATGGGACGGGGCACCACAATACGGGTCCTGTTTCCTGCAGAAGCCTTATGATATGGAAAAATTGGGAAGGACTTTGGAAAAGGTCTTGTAGAAATAATCGGGTAAGAATAACGGACAAGTGCCGTTAGCCCAAACGGACGGCTGTCACGAGTCATCTCCTCCTTCCGCTGCCGAACAGCGAACCGAGCACCCCTCTGATTATCTGCCTTCCGACCTGGCTTCCTATCGCATGGGCCGCGCTCTTTGCGAGTGCTCCGAAAAGCTCTTCCGGTTGCGATTTAGGTCCAGCCTTCCTGCCTCTTGCAGAAGGTGTCTCCGGTTGCTCCTCGACCTTTTGCGCCACTTTTGCCTTCAAGTGTTCATAGGCTGACTCACGGTCTGTGACCTGTTCATAGTGGCCATATAGGACTGAGCCTCGGACAATCTGATTCCGTTCTTCAGGTGCTAGCGGAGTGATACGACTTGAAGGGGGACAGATGAGCGCCCTCTCCACAATTGTCGGCGTGCCTTTTTCATCCAGGACGGAAACGAGGGCCTCGCCTACGCCCAGTTCCGTGATGGCCTTTGCAGTATCGAGCTTCGGGTTTGTCCGGAAGGTCTCCGCCGCTGATTTCACCGCCTTCTGGTCTTTTGGCGTAAAGGCCCTCAGCGCATGCTGTACCCTGTTGCCCAGTTGTCCGAGTACGGAGTCAGGAAGGTCCAACGGATTCTGTGTAATGAAATATATGCCTACGCCTTTTGAGCGGATAAGGCGGACAACCTGTTCTATCTTGTCCACAAGCGCCTTCGGCGCATCGTCAAAGAGGAGATGTGCCTCATCAAAGAAGAAAACCAGCTTAGGTTTTTCGGGGTCTCCGGCCTCAGGGAGTTCTTCAAACAGCTCCGACATCATCCAGAGCAGGAAGGTCGAATAGAGCTTCGGGGACTGCATCAATTTATCGGCTGTAATAATATTAATGACGCCTTTGCCCCTTGCATCGGTCTGCATTAGGTCCTCAAGATTCAGCGCAGGCTCTCCAAAGAACCTGTCTCCGCCCTGTTCTTCAATTGTAAGGAGACCGCGTTGGATAGCTCCTATACTCGCTGCGGAGATATTTCCATACTGTGTTTTGAATTGAGTTGAATTGTCTCCGACAAACTGTGCCATTGAGCGCAGGTCCTTAAGGTCCAGAAGCAGCAGTCCGTTCTCGTCGGCTATTTTAAAAATGATAGAGAGGACGCCGCTCTGCACTTCATTGAGATTTAATAGACGGCTTAAGAGAAGAGGCCCCATCTCAGAGATAGTGGTGCGTACGGGATGGCCCTGTTCACCGAAGACGTCCCAGAAGACAACAGGACATCCTTCAAAATGGAAATCCCGAAATTGCAGCATCTGCACCCTCTCACTGATTTTGGGGTGTTCACTTCCGGGCAAGGCCATGCCTGAAAGGTCGCCTTTGACGTCTGCCATGAAAACAGGCACGCCGATATTACTGAACTGTTCGGCAAGCACGCGGAGTGTGATGGTTTTGCCTGTCCCTGTAGCGCCGGCGATAAGCCCATGCCGGTTTGCCATTTTGGGAAGCAGAAATATCTCTTGTTCACCTTTTGCGATATATAACGGTTGGAGCATTATTACCTCCTAATAAATGTGCGTAAGGTACGATTAGAATAAAAGCAAATCCCTGTCATGTCAAGGCGCAGAGTAGGGGCATGGCGCGCCATGCCCCTACTAACCTCTTTAATGTGGTAAAATAATCCCTTGAAAAAGGATGTGATCTCATATTTAAGGTAAAGGGGTTAATGAATGACTGCACCTGAATCCGCTCCTTCAAATTTTATCAAAGACATTATCACCGAAGATAACAAGACAGGCAAATACAGAGGACGCGTCCACACCCGGTTTCCGCCGGAGCCGAACGGTTACCTGCATATCGGCCATGCGAAATCCATCTGTCTTAATTTCGGCATTGCTGCGGAGTTCAAAGGTCTGTGTAATCTCCGCATGGACGACACCAACCCGACGAAAGAGGAAGTGGAGTACGTAGAATCGATCAAGCAGGATGTTCGCTGGGTCGGGTTTGACTGGCAGGAGAGGATGTATTATGCGTCAAATTACTTTGAGAGATTTTATGAATGCGCGGTGGACCTTATTAAAAAGGGCAGGGCATATGTCTGTGATCTTAGCCCTGATGAGATGAGACAATACCGGGGCACATTGACCGAGCCCGGAAAGGAAAGCCCTTATCGCGGCCGTTCAGTTGAAGAAAACCTCGATCTGTTTGAGCGCATGCGCAAGGGTGAATTCCCAGACGGCTCACGCACATTGCGCGCGAAGATCGATATGACTTCCGGAAATATCAACATGCGCGACCCTGTCATATACCGGATTCTTCACTCTGAGCATCACATGACCGGGGACAAGTGGTGTATCTATCCGATGTACGACTATGCGCATTGTATCTCGGATTCAATCGAAGGGATAACTCACTCGATCTGCACTCTTGAATTTGAAGACCACCGGCCGTTGTATGACTGGTTTCTCGATGAGCTTGGGATGTATCACCCGCAGCAGATTGAATTTGCCCGCCTCAATCTCACTTACACGGTGATGAGCAAAAGGAAATTCATCCAGCTTGTCGAAGGCGGATACGTAAGGGGCTGGGATGATCCGCGCATGCCGACTATTTCAGGTCTTCGCAGGAGGGGATACACACCTGAGTCAATCCGTAATTTTTGTGACCGGATAGGTGTTGCAAAGGCGGCCAGCACCGTTGATATGGCCCTGCTTGAATACTGCATCCGCGAAGATTTAAACAGGCGCGCGCCGCGAATGATGGCTGTGCTGCGGCCGTTGAAAATAATCATAACAAATTACCCTGAAGACAAGGTTGATGAGCTTGACGCCATCAATAACCCGGAAGACCCTTCAGCCGGGACACGCAAGGTCCCGTTTTCACGCGAGCTTTACATCGAACAGGAAGACTTCATGGAGGACCCTCCGAAGAAGTTTTTTCGTCTCGCACCCGGACGTGAGGTGCGGCTGCGGTATGCTTATTTCATTAAATGCGTTGACGTCGTGAAAGACGGCGCTGGGAATATAACCGAATTGCATTGCACATACGATCCCGCAACAAGAGGCGGAGACGCCCCTGACGGCAGGAAGGTCAAGGCAACGCTGCACTGGGTCTCGGCTGAACATTCTCTTGCAGCCGAAGTGCGTTTGTATGATTACCTGTTTGCTCAGCCGAATCCTGAAGAAGGCACGGGAGACAAGGATTTCATATCCAAGCTTAACCCTAAATCTCTGGAGGTCCTGCAGGATTGCCGGGTAGAGCCGGGACTGTCTGGCGCATCTCCTGGGAATAAATACCAGTTTGAGAGGCTCGGTTATTTCTGTGTCGACCAGGATTCTTCACCGGAGAAGCTGATATTCAACCGCACCGTCACTTTAAAGGACACATGGGTGAAGATACAGAATGCGAACAAGTAAAATATTGTCGTAGGGGCATGGCGCGCCATGCCCTTTCATCCGGCAAAGTCGTCGACCAGGAATCAGCAATTTAATGTAACTGTAAGGTTAATTAAGGGGTGAACGGCCATGAGTAAGTCGAATGTTATTGTCGTCGATGATACGAGAGAGGTTTTAACATCCCTGGAAAGAGAGCTCCGGGACGAGCCATATAATATATTTTATGCCGGGGGCGGGGAAGAGGCATTAAAAATAATGTCTGAAAATCCCTGTAAAGTTATTATCTCTGATGTGAAGATGCCGAAGATGGACGGCTTTGAGCTTCTTGCGAAAGTCAGGGAGCGATACCCGGACATGATCAGGGTAGTGCTTTCGGGCCATGCGGATGTAAAGCTGGTCCTTGATATAGTGAACGAGAAGGGAATAGACAGGTATTTGACCAAGCCCTGGAATACTGCGGATGTAAAAGCGACGATTAATCAATGCATAGAACTATATGACTTGCGGAAGGAAGTGAAAGAGCTTCGCGAGCAGATAAAGAATAGATGAGAATGGAAAATATATCTGTAATCGGAGCCGGGAGCTGGGGTACGACCCTGGCAAACCTTCTTGCAGAAAAGGGACACTGTGTAACGCTCTGGGCCTTTGAGAAGGACATCGCCGATAGCATAAGGCGTACGCGTATTAATCAGCTCTACCTTCCGAAAGTCACTTTATCTGAAAAATTGACGGTGACCGGGGACATGCATGAGGCTGTAACAAATGCCGCGTATATATTGAATGTGGTCCCGACACAATTTACGCGACCTGTTTTCAGCAGCGCTGTAAAATACATCCCTGATAACGCGCAGATAATAAGCGCCTCAAAAGGCATCGAGCATGGGACCTTGATGACCGTTTCCGCAATTCTCAATGACGTGACAAAACGGAAGGTCGCGGTGCTTTCAGGCCCCAGCTTTGCAGAAGAGGTCATTAAGAAATTACCTGCGGCGGTGACGATTGCCGCGAATGATCGTGATACCGCCATGCTTCTTCAGGATGTATTTAACACGGATTATTTCAGGGTATATACCAGCACCGACGTGCTTGGTGTGGAACTGGGAGGGGCGCTCAAAAACGTAATGGCCATTGCATCTGGCATATCTGAAGGACTCGGCCTCGGCGCCAGCACAAGGGCCGCTCTCATAACAAGGGGCCTTGCCGAGATGATCCGGCTCGGTGTTGCAATGGGCGCAAGGGAAAAAACCTTTGACGGCCTGAGCGGGCTTGGGGACCTTGTCCTGACGTGCACAAGCACGCTTTCAAGAAATTATACTGTCGGCTATAAACTCGGACGGGGTGAGAAGCTGACTGAGATACTTTCGCAAATGAAAATGGTGGCTGAGGGGGTCGCTACCTCAAAATCGGCTTATGAACTATCGAAGAAGCATCAGGTGGAGATGCCCATCATCGAACAGATTTATAAAGTGGTGAATGAAGACAAGCGACCTTTTGATGCCGTGAGAGAACTTATGACAAGGAGTCTGAAGGCGGAATATTAGGGGCCTGTGATCAATTTTAACGTTGCATAATCAGGCAAGCGGCCTTGCCGTAAAAACTTTACAATGCGATGAGATATTGAATAAACTTTGATGGCAGGACTAACGCTTGGTGAAGTTCAGGAAGACATTACTTATGCTTTCATGAATCTCGCCAAGGTATCCCAGGTAAAGCTTTTCCGTCAAGGCCGCTCGCCTGGGATCAATATTTAATACAATAGTAAGGTCAATTATGGACAATAAAAAAATAAAATCGATTCTCGACTCGGTCAAGAGAGGGAAGACCCATGTAGCCGAAGCAATGGAACAGTTGAAGCACTTGCCGTATGAGGATTTGGGGATGGCAAAGGTCGACCATCACAGGGAGCTCAGGCATGGCATCCCTGAAGTGATATTTGCTGAAGGCAAGGAACAGGAAGACATTACAAGGATTGCCGAAGCCATGATCAGGAACAGCGGAAAGGCGCTGATAACGAGGGCCGGTAAAGCGGTCTTCAGGGACATCGAAGCCATGTGCAGAAGACACAAAATAAAGGCAGCGTATCATGAAAAATCACGCGTGATTATGGCCGGAGGTTCTGGGGACAGGAAAGGCCGGATAGCCGTGCTGTGCGCGGGGACCTCGGACATGCCGGTCGCTGAAGAAGCGGCAGTCACCGCTGAATTCCTTGGAAGTAAAGTTGAGACCGTCACTGATATCGGTGTTGCCGGACTGCACAGAATTGTACATGCCGGCAAGGTATTCAGAGAGGCGAATGCATTGATCGTCGTTGCGGGCATGGAAGGCGCCCTTCCTTCTGTTGTAGGAGGGATGACGGACAAACCCATCATTGCCGTGCCGACCTCGGTAGGATACGGCACAAGTTTCGGAGGGCTTACAGCCCTGTTTGCGATGCTCAATTCATGTGTTCCGGGCATTGCTGTGATGAATATAGATAACGGCTTCGGCGCAGGGGTGCTTGCGCATAAGATCAATTCGATAAAAAATAATAAACGATGATTGCATACTTTGACTGCTTTTCAGGAATAAGCGGGGACATGACTTTGGGTGCGCTGGTTGATGCCGGTGTTCCGCTCTTAAAGCTCAAGCACGAACTGGCCCGCCTGCCTGTCAAGGGATATCGGTTGACTTCGAGAGAAGTAAAAAAGGCGGGGATGAGGGCGACCAAGGTTGATTTAATTTTGAACGACCCCTCTAAATCCCCCCTTAGTAAGGGGGGACTTAAGGGGAGGCATGCGTCAGGGGCGAGAAGATGGAAAGACATAGAGAAGATCATTGATGGCTCCACATTATCAGAGTCTATCAAACAAAAGGGGCTGCTCATCTTCAAGAGACTCTTTGAAGCTGAAGCCAGGGTACACGGCGGGCGGTTTGATGAAGTCCACTTGCACGAGCTTGGGGCTGTTGACTGTATTGTCGATATCTTCGGGTCATTGATCGGGCTTGATATCCTGGGCATCGATACAATCTATTCATCCTCTGTGAATGTTGGAAGCGGTTCCATCAGGTCGGAGCACGGGCTCCTGCCGGTACCCGCACCCGCGTCTGTGGAATTATTGAAGGGTGTCCCTGTTTATTCATCGGGTGTGAAATTTGAACTTACTACTCCTACCGGCGCTGCCTTGATCTCATCTCTTTCCGCCGGCTTCGGCCCCATGCCGAACATACAAATTGTGAAAGCGGGAGTCGGCGCTGGTGACAGGGATTTCAAAGATCAGCCGAATATACTCAGGATGTTTATCGGAGAGAAGGCGGAAAAGAAGAGTCAGGGGTCAGGAGTCAGGAGTCAGAAGTCGGAAGATCCGATAACAGTCATCGAGACCAATATTGACGACATGAATCCCCAGGTTTATGAATATGTAATGGAGAAATTGTTCAAGGCCGGAGCACTCGATGTCTTCTTGACACAGATCATCATGAAAAAGGGAAGGCCGGGCATTAAACTGAGTGTGCTCTGTAATGAAGATAAAAAAGGTCCCCTGTCT
Source organism: Nitrospirota bacterium (assembly GCA_016222915.1). Classification (GTDB taxonomy): domain Bacteria; phylum Nitrospirota; class Thermodesulfovibrionia; order UBA6902; family UBA6902; genus UBA6902. Next base: position 51,520 of record JACRQA010000178.1, read on the forward strand.
GAAATCATATTGAAAGAAACAACGAGCATAGGCCTGAGATTTTACACGGCTGAGCGTAAGACCCTTCAGCGTGAAATAGTCTCAATAGATACAAAGCACGGAAAGGTGAGAGTGAAGAAATCCCGGCTCGGCAAAGAAATTCAAAAGGCATCTCCTGAATATGAAGACTGCAGGAAGATAGCGAAGAAGTTTAATATACCTCTCTTGGAAGTTTTAAAAGCGGTCAGTTCATAGATCATAGCTGTCAGCTATTGATGCCTGTAACATTAAATGTCCTATCTTTATTAATCTGTTATTCCGGCAGCCCTTAAAAAATCTAGCTACTTTCTCCTTTCACAACTCATGATCGCTCCACAACATTCGGTCTATGAAAATGATCAGGAAAATATCTTGGCAAAAGAAACGTAAAAAGATAGAATACGATATTCAATTTAATCAGGAGGGGACAGATGCAATCAATAGTACCGGCTGAAGTAATCGAAAGAAAGATTCTGCTGATAAGGGGACAGAAGGTCATGCTTGACAGAGGTCTCGCAGATTTGTATGGTGTTGCGACAAAAGTATTGTTGCAGGCAGTCAAAAGGAACCTTACTCGCTTCCCTGACGATTTTATGTTTCAGTTGAATTATCAAGAAGTTGCAGCTTTGAGGTCACAAATTGTGACCTCAAAGACCGGCAGAGGCGGCCATCGGTATCAGCCCTATGTATTTAGTGAACAAGGCGTTGCCATGCTTTCAAGCGTATTGAACAGTGAACGGGCCATCCAAGTGAATATCGCTATCATGGGGGCATTCGTTAAATTGAAAGAAATGCTCTCGACTAACAAAGAACTTGCTCACAAGCTGGCGCAGCTTGAGCGGAAGATAGAGAAACATGATGGAGAGATTAAATTGATCTTTGATGCCATAAGGCAATTGATGATTCCGCCGGAGACGAAGAAAAAGAAGATCGGGTTTGGGAGGGAGAAGGAGGGGTGACAATGTTCCCCTCTTTGGCAAAGAGGGGTTAGGGGAGATTTTATGAAGAAATTCTACGCGCACAGCATTGAGGGGAAGTCGGTTGATGAATGGCATCTGCTTGAGGAGCATTTGAAGGGGACGGCAAAGCTTGCGAAGTCCTTTGCGGATGAGTTCGGGTCGGGGGAATGGGGGTATTTGGCGGGGGTGTGGCATGATCTTGGGAAGTTATTTTGTTTGTATAAGCTGACGGGATAGCATAACATCATAAAACTACAAAGAAGGGGGGCTTATAAATGGTTAAATCTTACGAGGTATCATTTGAGATCGCCGGGCCTGCTGCTATGTTTACCCGTCCGGATTCAGGTGCTGCTCAGGTGTCGTATCCTGCGCCGACATTTTCAGCCGCTAAAGGTATGTTTGAAGCAATTGCATGTCTGAGAGGAGATAAAGGGAGTGACCGTAAGGGAGCAGCAACCATTCGACCGACGAAAGTCGAAATCTGTGCCCCTCTCAAGTTTCACAAATACACCACTAACTACGGTGGGCCATTACGTAAAAGCAATCAGATGGCACAAGGCAGTTCCTATCAAATTCCTGCAACCATATTGATCGATGTTTGTTATCGCCTCTATGGGATCGTGGAAGAGGTTAGCATGTCGCGTGATGGAACAAATCATAGGCATTACTTGCAGGACTTGTTTCATAGGCGACTAAAACAAGGAAAAGTTTACTATACGCCGTGCCTTGGATGGAAAGAGTTTGTGCCGTCTTATGTAGGAGCGTTCCGGGAAGCCACCAAGAAACAGGAAGACATCGATATGGTTATCCCTTCAATGCTTCACAGCGTCTTTGACAAGATATCAGATGGAGAAGTTGCTCCAAGATTCACTGTTGATGCAGTAATCAGGGAAGGAGAATTGATCTATGCTAAATGAACTATATCAGCTATCTCGCAATCTACAACAATGCGGCATCGTATTTGGAACACTGCATCAGGACGTTAAAACACCGGGCAAGGGCGATGGATTCATCATCGAAGTTGATAAGCAAGGCCAACCTGTGAACATCGAATTCACAGAGTCAACAAAAATGGCCAAGCTATGGACAATCAGGAAAGGCAAGCATAATAGTTTTCCCTATGTGAAGATTAAGCCATTGTGGGATTTAGATTTAGATGATTCGTTGAGGGACTACCTTAAATACGTCCGCAATAAGAAAGAGACGAAGAATATTTATGCGGGGAAAATAAAAGAAATATTTGAGCCAGTTTGCAACGACAAAGAACTTAACAAGCATGATGTGATTATTTCTAAATGGGCGAAAACTAAAATACAGACATTACGTGATAAAGACGAAAAACTTGATGCTTTGCTCCAGTTGTCTGGACGTCTACCTGGCGACGGGAACAAAACAACTAAATTCATTGCAATATTAGCGAGCCTATTTCTTCAGAAGATGCAGGCTTTCATTGATGAGGGCTTTGGTAAATCTGAAAAAGATGGCAAGACACGGCAGGAAATTATTGAAACAGTAATTATAGGCAAGATTAAGAAAGAAAAGGGAAAAGAGAAAGCTGTTTGTGATGTTCCGTTATTTTTTGATATAAGCGATTGGCCTCAATATTCTTGTCGTGTGGCTGATCCTGCAATGGGTAAGCTAGTTGGAGCGAACCTTCCGTCCGGACAGCAATCGGGTAAGCTAGGCATATCCGCGTTGGAAGGTCAGAAAAAAGTATTGCATTTAGGGCCTTATCCGGATCCGACATTACCGGCTGTTGGTATCGTGTATCTGTTTTCAATGAATGAAGTTATTCCATGCCATGATAGATATAGACTGATCGGGTCTAAGATATTTCCTTCGAGCAGAGATGCCGTGGCGACCGTTCATGGAGCACTTCAGTGGTGTGTTGCAGATGAGCGAAGAGGAAAGACATGGCAAGGAGTGCCTAATATGAAGCGAAAGCAGGACTTGCTTATTTCTTATCTGGAAGAAAAACCTGAAAACGCTATCGAACTTGCGAGTCTTTTTGCAGCGCCGGATATAGAGGAAAGTATAACAGCCGAGGCTGTTTACGAGAATAAATCAAAAACTGTCTGTGATGCTCTGCGCGGAGCACCGGGCTTAAATGATAATTCTCAGGTCAATGTGCTTGTTATCAGTAAGGTTGATGAGGGGCGTGCTCAGGTAGTACTCAGCACTGCCTACAGCAGGAAGAATATCATTCAAAGCGTGGAGGGGTGGACAACGGCGACTGACAATAGGCCATCATTTTCATTGTGGCTGCCGGGGAAGAAGGGGGAGAAGGCCAAGCAAGCCGAACCCTCAAGTCCTTCGCCCACGGATGTCATGAAATGCTTTCAGAACCAATGGATCAAGAATGGACTTGATAAACGAGATGTAACAGGCCTTTATTTGCGCCACGTGTATGATTTGTATCTTGGCGATACTTTTATTGCGCGGCAAGCGGCAAATAATTTCCTGACTCTTTCTCTTCAGCGACTCAGTGAGTTGTTGATCGGTTATGGCGGCTCCGATCATATATCGAAAGCCCTCAAATTTGAAGTGATGAAGAAGAAGTATTCGACTGATGCCCGCAAAACCGTTCTGAACGCTATTTCAATTTTAGCGATTACGTTATATAAACTTGGCATAAAAAAGGAGGTCTACATGAAGAATGCGGCTTTTAATGTCGGCAGGATGCTTGCGCTTGCGGACAAATTGCATTGTGAGTATTGCATTAATGTGCGCGGGAAGAATGAGACTGATGAAGAAAAGAAAAAATCAATTCCGGCTCAGTTAATCGGCAATGCTCTTATGCGTACAGCATTGGATAATCCTTTAAAAGGACTGTCCCTTCTTAGTGAAAGGTTATTGATATATCAGGCATGGGCGACTAAGGCACAGGGTGATAATGTTGGATTGGCCAAGTGGGTCTTGGGCCAGATGGGACATGTTTCAGCAGAGCTGGAAAATGCCGATATTCCAAGGCAGGCTGATGACGCAGTAAAGGCACAGATATTATTGGGCTATTTGGCACATATTAAAAACGAAGATTAATAATCCAAAAAGGAGGCTTTGTTATGTCAGACAAGACTGTAAATTTGGTTGATAAGAGAGCAACGGGTTTGTTGATAATCGAAGTGAGAAATTCTAACCCTAATGGTGATCCTGACCGCGAAAGCGATCCCCGGCAAAGACAGGACGGACGCGGTGAGATTTCGCCGGTATCATTCAAAAGGAAAGTGCGCGACCTTGTTGAAAGAAAGACAGGAACCGTATGGCTATCTGTTTCTAAGCAATTCTCTCCTGAGCTTGACCTAAGTAACTTCATGATTTCAGAAAGCCGCGAAACAAAGCTCACGGATATCCGCAATCTGAATGAAGAGCAGTTTACTGAGAAGTTTTGGGATGGTCGTATCTTCGGAAATACAGAACTGGAAAAGGGCAGAAATATACCGGTTAAAACGGGTGTAGTTCAGTTTGGGCTTGGAGTATCAGTGTCCCCGGTAGAAGTGAGACGTATGACGACCACGAATCCTCCTGTTGAAGGAGATAAAAAAGTAGGAATGGCACCATTGGCATACCGCATTGTTCAACACGGGGTCTATTGTATGCCGTTTTTTGTTAACCCAACCGCTGCAAGCAAAACCCACTGCACTCAAGTCGATATTAAACTTCTATTAAAAATTATCCCCTATGCTTATACGCATACTGCATCCTATATTCGATCATGTGTCGAAATACGCCATGCGTGGTATATGGAGCATAAATCTGCATTAGGATCATGCTCCGACTTTGCCTTGATTGATGCATTAACCCCTGCGCGAAAGAAGGATCAGGACGCTGAGAAACCGTCAACGTCGTGGGACGATTATGAACCAAAAGAACTACCGAAGGAGTTACGAGAGAAATTGAATGACGTTAGGGACCTAATGAATGAATAGCGAAGAGCCATTGGCGCATAGCGCAAAACCGGACAAGGGCATCCCTCCGCAGACATACGCAAAACACATAGCAGGAGTTATGGAGCGGGCAACTGAAAATATATCGGCGATGACGCAGTATTTTTCAGGGGATGCTCAGGTTTTGCAAGAGGTAGTAGAACGGGCGGCTCTGCTTCATGATTTGGGTAAGCTGGATGTAGCTAATCAGGCGGTTTTAAAAAAAGGCGGCAAGAAACATTTGCCTTTGAATCATGTTGATGCCGGTTCAGCCTACTTATCTGAAAGCAAAGAATTTGCAGCAGCCTTCTTTGTGTATGGACATCACATCGGGTTGCAATCTGTTCCATATGAGACCGGAAGGGAAGGCCTATTTTTGCGGGATAACAAAATTTACAAAGAGGTTGATCAAAAGATCGAGGACTACCTTGCTGACCATAAAAAGTGGTTCGGAGTAGTCGAGAAATCATCAGGAAAGAGCCCTAAAATAACAGGTTTGACAAGGCGGCTGGCTTTTTCGTGCATGGTCGATGGTGATTATGGCGATACAGCCGTGCATTATGGCGGCGAATCGGACAAGCTACCAGTAAGCCCGAAATGGGAAGATCGCCTTGTGAAATTAAATGAGTATGTTCAGGACTTGCAAAACAAACCCGACGCTTCAAAAGCGCGTAAAAAACAGAGGCAAAAGGCTTACGAGTCTTGCCGGAATGCGGACACACAGCCCAGCTTATACTCATGCGACAGTCCGGTAGGCACTGGTAAGACTACAGCAGTTATGGCTCATCTTCTCCGTGCAGCAATTGATAAAGAGTTGAGACATGTTTTTGTGGTATTGCCTTACACAAATATCATCAAACAATCAGTGGATGTTTATCGTAAGGCGCTTGTTATTACCGGCGAGAATCCTGAAGAAGTTGTTGCCGAACACCATCATCAAGCTGATTTTTCAAGCTATGACTTGCGTCAGCACGCTTCCTTGTGGACTGCGCCTATTATCGTAACAACAGCGGTTCAATTCTTTGAGACCTTAGGCGCGAATCATCCGGCTCAATTGCGAAAACTACATGAATTGCCGGGGTCTGCAATATTCTTGGACGAAGCACATGCAGCTATCCCTACCTGGCTATGGCCGCAGGCATGGCGCTGGCTGAAAGATTTGGCTGATAATTGGCGATGTCGTTTTGTATTTGCATCAGGGTCGCTTCCTCAGTTTTGGCGGAACGATAAGATCACAACAGCTATTGAGGATGTGCCGAATCTTTTGGGTGCTCAACAGCGGGTGCAAGCAAATAAGCAGGAAAAAGAGCGGGTAGTATATTTCGAGAACGAGGAAGAGTTTGATGTTAATGGTCTGATGAACTTTATACAGTCAAAAAAAGGACCAAGACTTGTTGTCTTAAATACTGTACAGTCTGCGGCAGTTCTCGCTTGGAAAATGCAAAAGACAGGTAAGCAAGTCACGCATTTGTCGACTGCATTAACCCCTAATGACAGAGACGCCCTTGTTGAGGACATAAAAATGAGACTGCAAATAAAAGACGACACAGATTGGTCACTTGTAGCAACAAGCTGCGTTGAAGCAGGGATGGATTTCTCTTTCGCTACGGCATTCCGGGAAAGTTGTAGCGCCGCGAGCTTGATACAGATCGGCGGACGCGTTAACCGACACGGGAATTCAGCACAAGCAGAAGTGTTCGACTTTCGTGTTAATGATCCTCTCATGAAAAATAATCCCCAGTTAAGAACATCGAGAAATGTTTTAAAGACGTTATTTGAGGAGAAATATTTCGAGAGAAAAGACCCGACTGAAATAGTTTCAGAAGCAATGAGGCGTGAACTGATGAGCGATTTCGGTGATTTTGAGAGCAAGTCTAAGGAAATAACAGATCATGAAAATAAAAACGATTATCCTAAAGTGGCAGAGTTATGTAAGGTCATCGATGCCGATACACGGTTGGTAGTTGTATCACCTGAAATCGTTAATGCTTTGAAAGGGTATGAAAAAATTGATCCGGTAGACTTAATTCGCAATAGTGTGCAGATTCGATTTATCAAAATCAAGACGACTCAATTTAACAGTTTTTGTATCCCTGTTAATGATCATCGAGAGATATATGCTTGGCAAGGTAAATATGATGGCAAGTTTTTAGGGTATATGGAAGCTATAATCCCATTACTTGAACTGGATGTTGATGGGTTTGCAATATTATGAGGTACGCCAATCAATGACTATATTAAAGATCAATTTGAACAACTTTAAAACCATAAGAGGGGGACAACACACAATGACTAACCCAAAGGACCACCCACACCTCATCCCGCCGCACGGCGGCTACCGCAACCTGCGGTCTTATCAGACCGCTGAACTTGTCTACGACTACACTGTGGTATTTTGCAACCGCTTTATCGACAAGAGATCGCGCACGCATGATCAAATGGTGCAGGCAGCGCGGAGCGGAGTGCAGAACATTGCAGAAGGTAGTATGGCTTCCGCGACCTCGAAGAAGACAGAGCTCAAACTGACCAGCGTTGCCCGAGCGAGTCTGGAAGAGTTGTTACTGGACTTCCAGGCTTTTCTCCGACAAAGGGGCTTGCGCATTTGGGCCAAAGATTCACCGGAGGCCCTTGCGGTGAGGAGAAAGTATCCGTCCGACAAGGCTGACAGGTCTGACACATCGCACATGTCCGATCCTTATTCTTTGAAGACAGCTTCGCCTGAGGTTGCAGCCAACACAATGATTTGTCTGACCAACCAGGCCAGCTATCTTCTTGGGCGACAGCTTAAAAAGCTCGAACAGCAATTCCTGACAGAGGGCGGTTTCACTGAGAGGCTCTATAATGCGCGAACACAAATGCGCAATGGGAGAAGGAAGACTTGAATTATACCGAAGATGAACTCATCATGCTCTCTGCCTTGCAACACCTTGTCTTCTGCGAACGGCAGTGTGCGTTAATCCATATTGAGCAACTGTGGTCTGAAAACGTACTGACTGCCGAAGGAAAGATCATACACGACAAAGTTGACACTGCAAACCGGGAATCACGAGGCAAGATTCGCATCGACTATTGTGTCCCACTGCGGTCACTGAGGCTCGGATTAATCGGCAAGGCGGATGTAGTTGAATTTCATCGGAAGGCCGACGGGATGTGGCAGCCTTTTCCTGTAGAATACAAACGAGGCAAACCCAAGATTGATGACAGCGATAAAGTTCAGCTTTGTGCTCAGGCGCTCTGCCTGGAAGAAATGCTCAATGTCGAGATTAGTGAGGGCGCTCTTTTTTACGGACAGACCCGGCGCAGGGAGGATGTTGTTTTCGATAACGCTTTGAGAATGGAGACAGAGGATACAGCAAGAAAGGTCCATGAACTTATCGCATCGGGCATTACACCAAAAGCCGAATATTCAAAGAAGTGCAAGCAATGTTCCTTGCTTGAGCTATGCATGCCGAGGATAAACAGGAAGGCGAGTAAATATTTACTGATGGTAATCGAGGAGGAGTAAAGAATGCCTATGAAGAAAAAGGGAGACAGCATGCCAATTAAAAGCAATTTACTTTTTTATCAGGCAGAGGACGGTAAAATCAGGCTTGAAGTCCGTCTGCAGGATGAAACGGTCTGGTTAAGCCAGAAGCTCATGGCGGAGCTTTTCCAGAAAGATGTACGAACGATCAATGAACACATCATTAATATTTATGAAGAGGGAGAACTGGCTCCGGAGTCAACTGTCCGGAAATTCCGGATAGTTCGGACAGAAGGGAAAAGGGAAGTCGGACGGGACATTGATTACTACAACCTCGATGTGATTATTTCTGTAGGTTACAGGGTGAAGTCTCATCGCGGCACACAGTTCCGCATCTGGGCTACCCAGCGGCTGCGGGAGTACATTATAAAGGGGTTCACTCTGGACGATGAGCGGCTGAAGCAGGCCGGAGGCGGTAATTATTTTGATGAGCTGCTCGCCCGTATCCGGGACATACGGTCCTCTGAAAAAATCTTCTGGCGCAAGGTGCTCGATATTTACGCGACCAGCATAGACTATGATCCACACAATGATCTTTCTCAGAAATTCTTTGCTGTTATACAGAACAAGATGCACTGGGCCGCCCATGGCCATACTGCCGCTGAAATTATTTACCACAGGGCGGATGCCGCTAAACCCAACATGGGAATGACTACATGGCTGGGAGACAAACCTCGAAAGACTGACGCCGAAATCGCCAAGAATTATCTGAACGAGCAAGAGTTGGATGTGTTAAACCGTATCGTCACCATGTATCTCGACTTCGCCGAGCTTCAGGCCCTGAACCGCAAGCCTATGTATATGCGTGATTGGATTGCTAAGCTGGACGATTTTCTAAAGCTGACAGGCAGGGATATTTTGAGCCATGCGGGGAAGGTCACACATGATGATGCGTTGCAAAGGGCA
>JACRQA010000179.1 GCA_016222915.1 Nitrospirota bacterium
CGCATAATTCTCTTCCTTTATCTATAAGATTATGGATTGTTATTCATACGACAACCAAAAACTTCTGAATCAGCGGAATGATTTTACAACTAAATGTTGTGAGCTTCACCTGCAACTCTACAATATGATGTGTTTTTTGTTCCAGATAATATAAACCATCGGACGATTTCTATCAAGTGAAATTTTCACCGCCGTGATTGATGAAAATTACCTGTCTGAAAATTCTTTATTAGTCATATAGTTAGTGAGTTTTTTTACTTGACAAATCTCCAGAACTGAATCATCGGGTATCTCTTACCCGAGGAAGCAATGATTAAAACTTTAAAGGATTATTTAGTCAGAGGCGTTAGAAACTCCACAGCCAACCCTGAGGGCAAGCAGCCTTCGCATCAGAACCGGGTCAAGTATGGATTTGATATTATGGCTTACTCCTCAAACTTTCTGTGTGTTAGATATAAATGAAATTGCCTCAGATTGCCGGACATCCATATAGGCCATAATTACAGGTCAGGTCCAGGCGGGTCCGGACCAAACTCTGTCGTGTCTCACCAACTATATCAGTTCGATGAAATATAAGCCGGCATATCGTTCCACTCTCGCATGTCATGGTATTATTTCTCAACGAATAGAACACCTCCGCGCATCCATGTGATCATCGAAACAGCGCGCTAAGACGACTACTGGAAATTGGAAGAAGAGAACGGATATCATATAGTTCAAATATTTGAACTGACTTATAGAAACGACTGTGATGATTATACATGGAATAACATCGTATTTATCAGAATGATTTCAAACATCAGGCAAAAAATCAATTCGCTGTTATATCGTTTCTCAAGTCGGAAACAACCTGATAAGGTCCCGGTCAGGAAGCAGGAATTTTCAATAGGGATATATAAAGGGAGTTCGCCGCTCGCTCTTGAACCTATACATGGCATTCATTATCCTGTGCTTTCTCAAACCGATGTAACCGATGTCCCTGCAAGGGATGTTGCTGATCCGTTCATGATCCATGTAAACAATACGTGGTATATGTTCTTTGAAATACGGAACCAGAACAACGGGCTCGGGGAAATAGGCCTGGCAATCAGCGCAGACTGTCTGCATTGGGAGTATCAGCGAATAGTCCTCGCCGGGCCGGTCCACATGTCATACCCCTATGTATTTGAATGGGAGAATGAGTATTACATGGTCCCTGAGGCCTGGAAGAGCGGGGGAGCTAAACTGTACAAGGCCGATGCGTTTCCCTATCAATGGACATGCATTGGGACTTTGATTGAGGGAAGCCGGATTGCCGACAGCTCCATTTTCCGTCATAAAGATATGTGGTGGATATTGGCGGACACAGGTAAAGATTACAAATCACCCGTGCTCAGCCTCTTCTACTCTGAAGACTTAATGGGCACCTGGATACAACATCCGCTCAGTCCGATTGTAGATAATAATCCTCACATTGCGAGGCCGGGCGGCAGAGTTGTTTCGCTTGGCGACAGCCTTGTCCGCTTTGCCCAGGATGTTATCCCGGTGTACGGCAGTCAGGTGTACGCTTTTGAAATTCAGGAGCTCTCCACAACGACGTACCGGGAGAAGCAGATTCAAGATGGGCCCATATTGTCCTCCGGCAATAGCGAATGGAATAGCGGAGGCATGCATCATATCGATGCCCATCAATTGGACAACGGGACATGGTTGGCATGCGTCGATGGATTTCTCTGGCGTGAGCAGGAGATAAAGTGAGCCTTTCAACAGGGTCATCACTATAATCATTTAATGAAAGACAACCAACAATTACAAGTAAAGATTTACAGGACCTGGCAGGATGTGTCCCAATTAGCCGACAGGTGGAATGAATTGCTGTCTCAAAGCTCTTCAGATTCTGTGTATCTGACATATGAGTGGCTGAAATCCTGGTGGATAGCATTTGGCGCATCACGGGAATTGTTTGCAATAGGCTTTTTCGGGCCGGATGGGACATTAATAGGCATTGCGCCCTTCTACCGGATACAGAATCCGGATACCAAGTTGCCGGTCCGTGTACTTCGGTTCTTGGGCACCGGGACCGGCGCGCTCTCTACGAGCCTTGGTTTGATCTTTCGCAAGGATTATGAAGCGTCCGGTGTTCGTCGATTGCTGGATTGGCTTTCGGCTTCACGCTCCGAATGGAATGTCATGGACCTCCATTATATGCAGTCTGAATCTCCGGTGACCCAAATGCTTGCGGGGGAAATTGCCCGCAACCGCTGGTTCTATGTGCAGAACGAGGGACCTCATAGCATTGTTTCTCTCCCTGACAATTACGAAACGTACCTGGGCTCGCTTTCAAAGAAAATGCGCTCGGAAATACCATATGAAAACCGCAGACTGCAGAAGCACTTTAAAGTAGATATCCGGAAAGTCCTCACTGAAGACGAGCTTCCTCCGGCAGTTGATGAGCTGATGAGACTTAATACTGAGCGCTGGCAGGCAAGGGGCAAGGCAGGCAGCTTCTTCAATGAGGAAAGGCGGGTTTTTGTTCACGAGATGTCCAGGGAGTTTCTAAAACTTGGCTGGCTCGACTTCTGGATGCTGGATTTAGATGGACGTCCTGCAGCAATTGAGTTCGGGTTCAGATACGGTGAAACCTTTTATCCTCAGTGGATGGCGCTCGATAGTGAGTATCAGGCCCACTCTCCAGGTTTTGTCCTGAAGTCTCATATCATACAAGAACTCATTCGCGATGGAATACGAATATATGATTTCATGGGAGGCGTTGAGCCCTATAAAATGCGCTGGGGCGTCGAAAAGTTGAAGTACAAGTCCCTGCTCTGTGCAGCGCCTTATAGTAGTGGCGCCCTTTATTTAAGAATGTCCATTGTGAAAAAGTCAGGAATAAAATCCTATGTACGGTCCAAATGCAGTAATTATCTTAATTCAGTTCTGCCACCCAAGGCAATTTCATTTTTTAAAGACCTTTCCCACCGTCTTCGATTAAAGAATTAATAAACTGCGGGCGGCCTTCATAACGATCATTTAAATAAAAATTTAATATACTGCAATTTGCTCTTGCAAAGCGTATATATATGCTGTAAGATGTTATTTAATTCAGGGGTGCATTCTAATTATCGCATAGCAACACTTTGATATTTACAACTCCGATTTTATCGGATTCTTGAATTTAAGGGGGAGACTGTCAGGAGGTATAAGATCATGAAAAGGCGCCAATACAGCAAGATACTGTCTTAATCCCTCCTATATAGCTTTCAATTGAATATTTGACAAAATATTCAAACGAGCGCTGTCATTACAATTCAATGATTCTCCACGCCGTTCAAAGCAACCTTAACCAATACCTCTATGGTTCGGGGTCGTGGAAGGCTGTTTGGGCCAACCGATTTGCTTTGAGAAACACGGGGCTGCCTGCAAGAGAAATTCCATTCGACAAAAACGATCCAAAGGCCGTTCTGGAAAATATGACTCCGGATATCAGGCATGTGCTGATTGAATACAGTAAATGGCCGGATCTTGTGGTCCAACTGAAGAGAAAGTACCCACAGGTGAAAGTACATATCAGGACGCACAATGCAGAAGCCTATCAGTATTTCAACCGGGCAACAGGCAACGGGTTAAGGGATTATTTTACCTGGAGTACGTGGCAACAATGTATTCGGATAATACGGCAGGACAGCCGTTGTCGTGGGGCTGCAAATACGCTTCTGGGCATAAACGAATAGGACGATGCACACTATTGGAAACTGTTACCTGGGAAGGCCGTAGTGCGCTACCTGCCCTACTACTGTCCATGGCCTGAGTTCAGGCCGGAGGTACAGACACTCTCATGGGAACAACGCGACCCCATCATCTTATCGATGCCGGGAGACAAAGACCCCTCAGGCAGGGCAATGAAGTCAAACTTCCGAACGCTTTCAGAGAAGCTTCCCCTCAGCGCAGATAAGAAATGGTCATTCCTGATGACCTGGTGGGCGCAGTGGCATGAGAATGTGCCTGACGTAGGCAAGAACATTCAACTGGTGCGCGACTGTCCGGAGCCATGGGACCTGCTCTGCCGCGTCCGCGCAGTGGCTGTAATTACACCCTTTGGCTATGGCTTCAAAACCACGATCCTCGACGGTCTGGCCGCCAGCTGTCATGTAATCGTTCATCCGAAGCTTGCCAAACGCCTTCCTCCTCAGATACGGCAGCTTTGTCTTGTTTGTGATCCTTCACAAGACGAGGACATTCAGAGGCTTGCCGGTTCTCTGTCAATTCCTCCGA
>JACRQA010000163.1 GCA_016222915.1 Nitrospirota bacterium
TTATTTAAGTCATTCAATCAAGTAAGGCGTAACGGGAGTTGTAATTGAAAAAAATCAGGACAGCGCTTGCACAGATAAACCCAACGGTAGGGGACTTGCCGGGGAATGTAAAGAAAATAATTTCCTGTATCAACAAGGCAGTGAAATTTAAAGCGGACATCGTGGCCTTCCCTGAATTGGCAGTTACCGGCTATCCCCCTGAAGACCTATTGCTGAAACCCCACTTCATTCAGGACAACATTGACGCCCTTCAAAAAATAGTGGAGGCGGCAAAGGACATTACCGTTGTTGTCGGCTTTGTGGACAGGAAAGGCGGTGAAATTTTCAACGCAGCCGGAATCATAACAGGCGGCAGGCTAATCGACGTCTATCACAAAAAACATTTACCTAACTATGGGGTCTTTGACGAGCAGCGGTATTTCCAGCCGGGGAAGAGATATCCTGTCTACGATCTTGGAGGCGTCAGGATCGGGGTCAATATTTGCGAAGACATCTGGTATGAAAGAGGTCCCGCAAAGGTCCAGGCCTTGTCCGGGGCAGAGGTGATTATTAATATTAACGCATCACCCTATCACATGGGAAAGGCCTTGTTCCGGGAGAAGCTTGTAATTGGCCGGAGCCTTGAATGCGGCGCTGCAATCGTTTATACAAATATGATTGGTGGCCAGGATGAGCTTGTGTTTGACGGCAGCAGTTTTGTTATTGACGGAGAGGGCCGTTTATCGGCAAAAGGCAAGCAATTCAAAGAGGACCTGGTTATAGTCGACATCGATGTGCAGGGCGAGGAGAAAAAGTTGACTCCCTCAATCAGGAAGGAGTTGAAAAACATTCTGCGGGGGGGAGAAGTTATAGAAAAGATAACGGTCCCACTGACACCCGGCAAGAAAAGGCCTGTAGCCCTGATGAAGAAACCCAAAACTATGTCGCTGGAGGAAGAGGTCTACAATGCCCTCGTATTGGGCACGCATGATTATGTGCGTAAAAACGGTTTTACGGGGGTAGTCATCGGGATGAGCGGGGGAGTTGATTCCGGCCTGGTCTCGACTATTGCCGTTGATGCCCTTGGTAAAGAGAACGTACACGGCCTGTTTATGCCTTCGAGGTACACGTCAGGGGAGAGCTATGAGGATGCCCATGGCCATGCGGGAAATCTTGGAGTAGAAATATTGGAAATCCCAATAGACAGTGTCTTCAAGTCATATCTGAAAATCCTGGCGAAGAATTTTGAGGGCCGGGAGGCGGACATTACAGAGGAAAACCTGCAGGCGAGAATAAGGGGCAATATATTGATGGCCTTCTCCAATAAATTCGGCTGGCTCGTGCTTACAACGGGGAATAAATCCGAGATGAGCGTAGGGTACGCCACATTATACGGCGATATGGCCGGAGGTTTTGCCGTCATCAAGGACGTGCCCAAGACACTTGTGTATAAACTGTGCGAGTGGAGAAACATGAAGGCTGGCAGATACCTCATCCCTGAAAGGATGCTGTGGAAAGACCCGACCGCTGAGCTCCGGCCTGACCAGAGAGACACGGACTCCCTGCCTCCTTATCCACTCCTTGATCCTATTTTGAAGGCATATGTTGAGGAAGACCGCAGCTTTGAGGAGATAATGAAGATGGGCTGTGATGTTGTATGCGCGCAAAAGGTCATAAGCATGGTAGACCACTCGGAGTATAAAAGGAGACAGGCCCCTCCGGGGATAAAGATAACGCCCAGGGCCTTTGGAAGAGACCGGCGGTTTCCTATTACGAACAGGTATAGAAGCTTTTAGTTGATTCATCCCCCTTTTACAAAGGGGGATTGAGGGGGATTTATTCTTGAAATCTCCCCTGACCCCTGCTTAAGGCACCTACTGTTGGTCTTTGCTAAAGAGGGGAAAATAATCTTTTCAACATTGGGGGGACGACATGGCTAAGATAAATATTCTGCCAGCATTAACGCTTGTGATTCTACTGCTCTTTATTTCCGCTTGCTCCGATCCGGCAGGCAAGCAGCAGGAGACTGTCTTTAAACAGAGGCCTGAGATCGCGGAGATAAAGCCGGACAAGACTGTAAAGATAAAATTGAAGCGCGGCGGTGATGGAGATTATTCATGGGAGCTGAGCGGTGATGACGCGGACAAGGTGCTTCAGGTAGACAGGCAACTGAAGGAATCACTGGGGAAACAAAATACCAAATAACAAATCCTAAATAACAAATAAATTCCAAATCTCAATACCTAAATTGCAAAAGTCTCTGTTTCGGTCATTGGAATTTTGCTTATTGGGATTTATTTGTAATTTGTAGCTTGTGATTTGGAATTTAACAAGCAATATATCCTTCAATCAGTACATCTTCGCCAAGCTTAGTCGTTTGCATATCTTTCAGCTTAAGCGCATGCTTCAACAGGGCAGGGGACTCCCCTCCAACTGACGGGACAGCGTCAATGCCGCCTATAATTTTTGGCGCGACAAAGAACATGATCTTGTCGACGATCTTGCTTCTCTGGTGACCAGGACCCTTGCCCCCAGTCGCTCCAGTGCGTTTAATTTATGTCTTCCTGCCTTTGCCGTCGTTGCAATGATGGTCCTTCCATCATCATGTTTAAGGACTTTTGAATTGAGAGATATCCGGAGACGGCTGTCAACGATTATCCTGTACGGGTCCTTGCCCCCGCGCACCCTGCAGTCAAGTGAAGGATCGTCTTTTAATACAGTGCCTATGCCTACAAGGAGGGCGTCGACTTCGTTTCTTAATTTATGGACCAGTGTCCTTGCCTGAGGGCCCGTGATCCATTTGGACTCGCCCCCGGCGGTTGCTATTTTCCCATCCAGGCTCTGGGCGATCTTGAGTATGACAAAAGGCCTTTTCCGCGTCATGTGTTTAATGAACGCCTCGTTCAGTTTTATGGCCTTAGCCTTCATGACGCCGGTCCTCGTTTTGATCCCTGCCTTCCTGAGCTCCTTTAGTCCCTTGCCGGACACCTTTGGGTTCGGGTCTATCATGGCAACGACCACCTCTTTTATCCCGGATTGAATGACCGCTTTTGTGCAAGGCGGCGTCCTTTTTTCCGTATGACAGCAAGGCTCGAGGTTAACATAGAGCCTTGCGCCTTCAGCCATTGCCCCGGCCTTTTTTAATGCGGCCGCCTCAGCGTGAGCTGTTCCGGGCTTTCTGTGATAACCGGAGGCGATGACCTTATCTCCCTTTACAATGACTGCGCCCACCATGGGATTCGGACTTGTTCGGCCTTTCCCCCTGGCTGCAAGGTCAAGGGCCATCTGCATATATAACCTGTCGTTCATGTCTGATTTACAAAGCAGTTATGAGAGTTAAATCAATAAATTTGTCTAGGAGTTTACCAAAAAAATAAAAAATATAGAAGAGGTAAGACAACTTACGATATCGGCATGTGTTTCTCTGTCGGATGATATGTGTCCAACATCCCGCCTTATTCAAGCTCCTCATTATATAGACCGATAAGTAGCCCAGGAGTAACTAATTTCTGAAAGGAAGCAAAGTGATGAACATAGTATTAAATCTATTGCTGACAGCTTTATGTGTATTGCAGGCGATATCCCTGTCTTATGCGCAGGCGGTACAAGTAGAAAACCCTGCCGGGGAAGAAGCCCTTATAGATCATCAGGAAGAACAGGCACAAAACAGAAACTGGCTTATTGCCTCGGCGGATTATATAAACGTTGCCGGAGAACGGTTTTCCATTTCCGGAGACGGTAAAGCAGGAGACAGTAAACAAAGCGCCGCCATATCCTTAAAGAACGATACTGATAAATCCAGCGGACCCAATATGAACATTTACAATCTGCCTCCGTTGTTTATGAATAATATTTCATATGATTTTTCAGGTGACGGATTAAAGAGAACAGCACGGCATGCATATTTAGACGGACCTTTGAGCATTACCGATTTTATAAATGCCGGAGCCGCGTTTCTGACCAATCTCGCGGCCCACGAATTCGGGCATGAGATCGTGGCCAACTATGTAGGGGCGGAAGGCAGCAAGCTTAATTTTTTCAGCAAGAGCGGCGGGGATTTTTTTCTGGGCACAAGCAGTGTAGAGAAAATAGATGACAAATCGGTCCTCCCTTATACTGTGGGAGGTGAGGTTTTTGCCGACCTGACTTTTGAACATGCGCTCAGGAGCTACAGGCATAATCCCAACTCATATAATAAGTCTTTACTAGTCGTCAGCGGGGCTGATTTCGCGTGGTATTGTTTTTATTCTTTTTATGTAAGCGCGGACAATCCCGCTTATGATCCGATCACTATTTCCAAGGAAACAGGATTGTCCCGTGACGCGCTCTTTTCATTGGCGCTGACAAAGACCCTGATCAATGCTTACCGGGTTTATTCAGGCAGCGATATATTGGTCCCCTACTTCAAAGTCGATAATAAATCAGCAAGCTTAAACTTCATTATCCCCATCGATATCGGTGGCTAAGACGCAAGCTACCGGAATAGTCTGCCGATTCTGATAGTAGTAATCTCTGACCTATCGTGGAAGCGGGCCGTTTATCGGGACCGTGTAATAACCGGGCGATGTTATATATTTTCCGATGAGCATCGATTCCAGTGAAGTGAGTTTGCCGGCGACAGGCATTAATTCCAGGGACAGGGCCATAACATTGCCGGATATACTGCCCTTTAACCTTGCATAGCCTTTTTCTCCTTCGAGGCTGATGGAGTCGACATGAATGGTATTATCATTGACCGTTAGGGCGCCCTGGAGTTTAGTAAACGTATTCAGCAGAGGCACGACGGAAGCTGAATCATCTATGCTTAAATCCGGGACGTTAAAAACGATTTTGATGGTATTGTCTTTGATGGTCATGTCGGAGCTTACATGTCCGTTTATTCCCGTATCGAAGCGTTTCAGGTAGGGGATTTCACTTAGCTCCGCCCTGTCTGTTTTGATGCTGCCTTCCAGCGGAAGTTTTAGTATGCCGCTGACATCGCCTCTCCCCATCTTCCCTTTTATGTCGAAGGCGAGTTTTTTCCCGGCCAGGTAGCGTGGGGAAAAACTCCCGGTGAAGTCAGTAATCATCAGTGCGGGCCTGTTGTCTATTTTCAGATCGAGGCTATCGGCATAAAGGGTAAAGAAGATGCCCTTTCTTAAGCCGTTGACGGAAAGGGCCGCATTACCGTCGGCTTGTCCTGCGACAGCCGATTCAAGCCTATCCCTGATTAGATCGACAGGGACTGCGACGGTCCACAGGAGGACCAATAAGATAAGCAAACCGGCAGGAACGAGCATGATGTATTTTAATTTCATCACTGGATAATTTGTCGCAGGGCGATCGTAATCATCCCCTGCTCATAAGAGAGACTGTCAGTCTAAGGATGAATTCATCAGGGTTTTCAAAACTGGACCGGACAGACGCGGCCTTCAGCTTAAGAGGGGCAGGGGAGATATCGATTTTATAAAGCAGGTTCACAATAGCATTAAGGTCTGCGCCGTCAATTTCAAGCTCGGCGTTGTCCTCGGTGAATTCATCGGATTTTGTCTGGCCGAGCGGCTTGATTATCCTGGCCTCCAGGCCTTGAGTCTTGAGGATTTGTTCAAGAGCGGACACGATCCCCGCTGCTTTTTTCAGTCCTATTTTTGTTTCTTTTGATTCTACGACGGTTTTTATCCGGATGACATCTTTGGACAATGACTGCATCTCCGACAGCCGGTTTCTGAGCTGTTTGTTTTTGTCCTCGAAGCTCCGCTTATAAATGACCGACACTACGGCCAGTATGACGGTCAACAATATCGCAAAGGTCAGGACCAGGATGATTTTATCATATAAGAGTATGTTCCGCGCCTGGTTTTTCATGCTGTTTTTTCCTGCATTACTATCGTGAAATTGATCTTCTTGTCGGCAGTGGCCCCGGAATCCGTGACTTTAACTTCTTTAAAAAGAGCGGCGATGTTGTTCTTAAGCGCCTCGACATCCTCAAAAGAATTTGCGGTGCCCTTAATAATGATGTTCTTGCCGTCAGCGTTAAATTCATGGAGAGTGACATTCTTGATGTTCTGTTCCGCAATGTCCTTCATGATATTAAGGAACGGCACCCCTCCGAGGGCAGAGTTTTTCTTTATGAGCATATTCATGTTGCCTTTAAATTGCCGGTCTGCATCGATGATCTTTTTGTCTTCAGGAAAGACCCGGCGAAAGACCGCTTCAATCTCATCCGTGAGAAGCTTATATTCTTTCTTCTGGTCTATGAAGCTTAAGGTGAAATTGGCCGCAAGCACTATGGTCAGTATCAAAACCAGCACGGCCGTTAAGCGGAGCCTTCCGACAAATTTCACGATATCTCCCATATAGGCAAGCTCATCCCGCCTCAGATTTATCAATGGAGAGGATATTTCCTGGCGCGCGGCTTCAGCCCTGACATAGGGATCGGACACTGTGGCCACCAGCAGCGCCTCGCTTTTCCCCTCGCAGAGCCGCGCATCAAGGGAGGTCACCAATTTTGGTTCAAGGTTTGCCGATGAAAACAGCTCGATGATCTTTTTGAGCTTCGACTTTTCCATGCAGACGGCCAGGACCTTGCTGCCGGCCTCGTAGGACTCAATGATAATATGGTCAATTATGTAGTCGCTGATGCTGCCGAGCAGGACCCCTTCGATTTCAAAGGGGATGGTGTCCCTGATCTTGTCCTTGTCGGAGAATGGGAACGTCTGCTCTCTCAAGGTGAGAAGGTCCAGGGGGACGCTCAGGCAGATATCGCCGCACCCGGCGGAGGGAAGCGATTTCAGGGCTTCGGGGCCCGGCTCTTCTTCTAAAGGAAAAGATGAGCTGTCTACAAGGTAATATTGACCGGCGCGTTTTTCAAACGTATAAAAATGCAGCTCGTTCTCTGTCCAGTCTATAAAGCCGGTCTTCATTTAACCTTCTCTCCAGAACTGTATTTTAGAATTGGAATCAATAACGCTCTCGATAATGCGTGTGATTTCGTTGACTGTGGCGGTGGACGTTACCTTAAAGATGGTCGGTTTGACGTCAATTCTGTCGTATATCGCCAGTCCCTGCATTCCTGGCACGTCACCAATGGAGCCTTCTTGTTCAAAAGGGGCGACCTTCCTGTGTTCAATGATATTTTTCGCGGTAATTTCCGAAATGCCTGAATGAATGCCCATAAGGACGGGTATTTCAGCAGTATTAATGTTTATCTGGGGAATAGCTGTGCTGCTGTCTTTATAAGCTGTAATATATGGGCTCATTTTATCGAATACGTCTTTTGTCACGCCTTCAATCAATCTCAACTCGTCAATGGACCAGAGGAAATCGTTCTTGGCAAGGTCTTCCGAATTATGAAGCCTGGGTTCGCTGTCAATATCTATCCAATCAGCAATCGAAAGCGCAAGATTGGTATTAATATTAAGGTATTCGAGCATGTTTTTCAAGGATGCGATGGCTTCCGTATTTTCCGTTAGTCCATCGTCACGAATAAGGCTGTTGATATTAAATCTGGAATTTTCGTCTTCAATCACGATGCTAAGGCTGACACCGGGGCCAAAATCCTGTGTAACGGGTAATTCCACTTCACGGATGTATGTATAAGTTTCTTTTTTGATTTCTCTTATAAACTCCGTGCCGATGACCTGGCCTGACTTTGCTATCAGAGATGCCTTTTGAGCATTTCCCCAGTTAGACAGCGAGGATGAATCGATATAGACCTCATAAACAAAATTCACTACCAGACCGGTAAGGACCGTGATAAGCAGAAGTGTGATTATCAGGGCGGAGCCTTTTTGATCAGATGCGTTATTAGATTTTTCCCTTGCCCCTTGCCCCCTGCCCCTTGCCCCTGTCTGTTTCATAATTGTGTCCCGAATTTCGGCCTCGCGTATTCAGTGAGTTTTACTAGCGTGCCGTTGTCATCGAACTCTATAGTGATTTTTACGATTTCCGGCAGCCTGCCGGTAAGCTCCGTGTCCCAGGTCCTGACCCATTTCTGATTAAACATGGTCTCTACGGTAAAGCTTTCGATGCCCTCGACAATGTCCACTGAGTATTCTTTTGAAGGCACTGCGGCAGGCATCTCCGATTTTAACAGATCGAGCTTCCCGTCTTTTTCCGTCACATAGTAAGATACTGTATTCAGATTGCTGCCTTTAAATGAGAACGCCGTAAGCTCCAATGCAGAGGTGCTTTTACCGAATACGTCACGGTCTTTAATAACAAACCCCGCCCTGATCTTTTTACTCTCGTCGGCGCGTGCATTTTTTATCAGTGCGCCCTCGACTTCACGTCTCATCATGTCAAGGGCAGTCCTTGTCTCATGGTATTTGAGGGATATTTGATCGAATCTTTCGGTCGCGCGCCGGACAGAGAAAAAAGAGCTGTGCACGGCACCGAGAACGATTGTGAGAAGCGTAAGGCTTATAAGCACCTCGATGAGTGTGAAGCCTTTGTCCTTCATTCTGCCCTGTTAATGACCAGCTCATTGAGGACAACCTGTCTGCCGTGTCCTTTAACGACGGTCCTGAGCTCGACAAACCTGGTGTCCTTTATGGGTGTGGCTGTGTTTTCATATGACAAGCCGGTGGTATCGATGGTCCCGGTTGAATTTTGGGGCGCCGTTTCCAGTTCGTTCATTTTCTCTTTCGCCTGCTGGAACATGCGGGTGGTAAGAATGTTTTCGTACATAATATTTGTGTGATAGTTTACTGTATGAACGATGACCGTTAATGCCGTTCCGATAATTGCAAGGGCGATCATGATTTCAAGGAGGGTGAAGCCGGAGGATGCAGAGGTCAAGACGCTGAGAAGCCGTGAAGATAAGGACCTCTCCTTTATCTTGATTTCATAACTGCTCATCTTCTTAACTTTTGGTTTCAACAAAGTGGCCTTCCCGGATTTTCGCCCTGCCGTTTATGTGATTGAACATTACTGTATATTCGTTGTCATCTTTCATGAGATGAAGAGTGATCGGTTCTTCCGGGCCCATGGGGCCGAATTGATATATGACCTCGCCGATTGAGACCTCTCCGAGAGATGGAATGATGACGTCTTTGAACTTGATATTATCTTTCATCTTGAAGCTGCGCGATTCCTTCTCGCTCGCATAACTGAAGGAGTCTGCGTTGAAGTCGATTTTTACTGCATATGGCCTTTTCTTGCCTGCGGCTTCGTCATATATATACATCAGGGTGCTGCTGATCTTCTTTGCCTCGGATTTCAATGCCCTTTCGCCGGTGTCCCACAGTCTCGGCATGACAAGCGCGGTGGTGAGCGAGATGATAAAGATGACGATTATCAATTCAACGAGGGTAAAGCCTTCTTTTGCCTTCATCTCTCCGCCTTAAATTTCCCAGTTGATAATATCAGCATCAAATCCGCTTCCGCCCTCCTGGCCATCGGCCCCCAGGGTGATAATATCATATTCTCCCTGCTGGCCGGGGGACAGGTAGATATATCTGTTGCCCCAGGGATCGGAGGGCAGGCTTTTTTTCTCGAGGTATCCCCCGGTCCTGTAGTTTTCAGGAATCTGACCCTCTGAAGGCGGTGATATCAAGGCCTCCAGTCCCTGCTCGGTGGAGGGATATACGCCGTTGTCGGTTTTATATAGCCTGAGCGCAGTTTCGAGGTTCTTGATCTGAATTTTCGCCTCTGTGACCTTTGCCTCGTCCGCCCTGCTCATCAGACGCGGGGCCACCAGGGTCGCGAGAAGACCGATGATAACGATGACTACCATTAATTCGATGAGGGTGAAGCCGCTGTTCTTCGTTTTCATAATTGTATGGTAAATTCTAATACAAGGGCGGGTGACCCCGTCCCTACGATGTATGTTGCTAATTTATAATGCTTAGTCTAAAATAGACTCCGGTTGATTATCAACTTGTATAAATCAATCAACGGCGATTTTTAATCCCGTAACTTAAATGGAAAGACTGTTTTTCGGATAAACAAAATCAAAGTAAATATTGAACAGGGAAAAAGCAGAGTCATTGTTATATATCAAATAACCTGCCGGTCATGTCACAGCATAGAGGTTTGATCATACCTTTTGATTTCCACTCTTAAGTGTCAATTCTCAAGTCTTATGATTTGTAATCCCAAAATCAGCTCCGTATCCTGCCTGACTATAGGCAGGAATGCAAATTGGAAAGGAAGTAATCATAAATGAATTCATTTGAAAAGTTAGGGTTGTCTGAAGAAACGCTCAAGGTCCTGAAGCGCAAAGGATATGAAGAGCCTACGACGATCCAGATCAAGACGATCCCGGCCATCCTTGCAGGGAAAAAAGATATTGTGGGCCAGGCGCAGACCGGTACCGGCAAGACCGCGGCATTCGGCCTGCCTATTATTGAAATGCTGGAGGGAAAATCAAAGACGGTCCAGGCCCTTGTCCTTACTCCCACCAGGGAGCTGGCCATCCAGGTTGCGGAAGAGATCAATTCATTGAAAGGCAATAAGAGACTCAGTATCGTCCCGATATACGGCGGACAGTCTATAGACCAGCAGCTCAGAAGCCTTAAGAAGGGGGTCGATATTGTTGTAGGTACTCCGGGCAGGATCATCGACCATCTCAGCCGGCGGTCATTAAATCTCGACTCCATATCATACCTGGTCCTGGATGATGCTGATGAAATGCTGAATATGGGATTTATTGACGAGGTCAAAGAAATCCTTGTAAAGACGAACCCGGACAAGCGGACCATGCTGTTTTCAGCCACTATGCCGAAGGAGATAATGCGCATAGCTGAAAAGTACATGGGTGAGTACGATGTTTTTGAGGTGCAGAAGGGACAACTCACTGTCGATCTTACGGACCAGATATATTTTGAGGTGTCCCACGCCGACAAGTTTGAGGCCCTTTGCAGGATAATCGATATGGAAGAAGAGTTCTACGGGCTGATCTTCTGCAGGACCAAGGCCGACGTTGACGTCGTCTCAAACCACCTTATGGAACGCGGTTATGAAGCCGACGGCCTCCACGGCGACCTGTCCCAGGCCCAGAGAGAAAAGATATTAAATAAATTCAAAAGGAAGATGGTCACGGTCCTTGTAGCGACCGATGTAGCTGCCAGGGGAATTGACGTGCATGACCTGACGCACGTTATAAATTACGCCCTTCCCCAGGACCCTGAATCTTACGTTCACAGGATAGGCCGTACCGGACGCGCCGGAAAAGAGGGGACAGCTATAACGTTTATCACTCCTGAAGAGTACAGGAAGCTGCAATATATAAAGAAAAGCGCAAAGACGGACATCCGCAAGGCCAGGCTTCCGAAGGTGAAAGATGTTATCAATGCAAAAAAGCTCAGGATCAAGACCGATCTTGCCAACATAGTAGAGTCCCATCTTGAAGGGGAATACCTTAAAATGGCCGCCGAGCTTCTCGAAGGTTATCCGCCCGAGCAGATTGTCTCTGCACTCCTGCAGTATTCTTTCCAGGAGGAGCTGGATGAGAGAAGTTATACTGAAATCGAAGATGTGGTTGTAGACACAAAAGGGACCACCCGGCTCTTTGTTGCCCAGGGTAGAAAAGACGGCCTGACACCGGTAAAGCTGATAAGTTTTATCCAGGACAAATGCGGCATTAGAAAAGAGAAGATCAAGCAGATACAGATACTCGATAAATTTTCTTTTGTAACTCTCCCGTTCAATGAAGCTGAAGTGCTTTTGTCTCATTTCAGGAAGAGAAACAAGG
Source organism: Nitrospirota bacterium (assembly GCA_016222915.1). Lineage (GTDB taxonomy): Bacteria > Nitrospirota > Thermodesulfovibrionia > UBA6902 > UBA6902 > UBA6902. The sequence continues at coordinate 11,654 of JACRQA010000163.1, forward strand.
GTAACGGGTTGTTTATATCAGAAGCGAAAGATAGAAAGAAAAAAGGGTAGGGGACCCCTATCTCCGGAAACAAGCCTTCGACGTTCTGCTGTTAATTCCTCAAAATCAGCATGCGGACCTGCCGGGAATTTATTTCCTCGTGGTCCGGCGTGCCCGCCTTCGGTATGCCTGCAGGGGGCAAAAATATATTTTCCAGGCAGTTACGAAATACATTTCTCAACTGAATTTAATATCAGGAATTCTTCTTAAAGATTATCCAGCAAGTGCCGATAATGATGATTACGTGAGATGAGTATCCGGCATCTTAAAAATGAGGGCCTAGTCATGGCACTCCAATTAACATCTTTAAGGAGGAAAAATATGAGTAAGGGGAAACTGAAAGCGAGTTATCTCATCCTGATCATTTCTGCCATAATGATAGTGGCAGGATGCGGCGGAGGCGGCGGAGGTGGCGGCAGCAGTAGCAGCACCGTAGATCCCGGCGTTGCGTCTGCGTTAACGGTGGCCGAACAGGTAAGCGTTGTTGAGGCCCAGGGTGAAACATCCAAATCAGCGGCAAAGGTGGCGGCACTTTCCATGGGGGTGCTTAATCTAACCCCGTCAGATGTCCCTGCCGATTCAGACTATAACAATGACAGGCAGGAAGTTTATGTCCATGAACGTTCCGCGGAAGCTTTCAGTATCGTTAATGAAATACTCTGCGCGATGGCACAAACCAAGTATGACGTCATGATGAACCAGGGCGATTATAAGGCCCAGATCGATATGAATCAATGCAGCAAAGACAAGGACAGCGCCTCAAGCGCCGGGGAAAGCTCACAGAACCAGTCCTCAGGCTCAACCGCTCCTGATTATGAGATGTGGACAGTCAATTCTTCAAGGGCCGACGGGGCCTCTCCTCACATAGTCAAGGTCTGGATACATGAAGAAGCGGAGCAAGACAGACCGGCAATGGTGATATTTGTAAAAGTCACAATAACAGAAGGCAAGAGCGATACGAATCCTTACGGCATATTCGGATTGAACTTTGTAGGACATCCTGTAATTGACGGGGTGGTAAACACGAGCGTTGCTGCCTTTAAAGGGATACTGAAGACAGAGTTAGACAGCTCGGGACAAGTGCTCTTGAAATTTGCCAATGAAGGCAATGAAGGCGGCCAGTTCACCGAGAAGACCGTATTAAACAGGGCGTCTGACGGCTCGACCGGCAGCGGGAGCGTGTATACCCTGGATAGCTGGGGCGGCCAACCTCAGGAAACAAGCTTTAATATTGCATTCAACACTACATATTTCCTGAGAGCGAAAGCAGACAATTCCGACCCGAAGTGTTTCAGCAGGACGTCCTTTGACGAGACAGCATGGGACTACGGTCTTTATGGCGCAGACGGCAGCAGGGTCAGCCGTAATTCGGGATTTCCCATCAAGAAGGACAACTACTACGGATGGATCGGTTATTACGGATTATGGCTTCCCAATGAGGCCAACGTGAATAACGGTGATACGGTCTACAAAGTATCATTCGGCCAGGGCGGAGAGACGGCAGTCCCTTATACTGTTGTCAAAAAAGGCGGCAGGCTCAAGAAACATACGCGGAATACGATCACGCTTGGCGCTATTAAAAATGTTCCTCTGGACTTTTGGAACGATGGTGACAGCAATCGTGTAAAATGGAACGGCACAAACTTCGTCAAATTTGCCCAGATGAACCAGCAAACACATATGTGGGAAAATATACAGGAATCTAATTTGAGCTTAAACAACATGAATCACGGAGACCTCAATTTCTGGTCGCAATCACTTGGCGGGCAAGTGCGGGTAAAATTGGTCTGCACTTGGACCCCTGGTGAGGGACAGACCCCCGGCAGCTATTCCTGTAACAACCCGGCGGACAACACCCCGGTGATCTTCTATAAAGAAGACGTTGTCTTCCCTGGAGACACTGTGCCCTCTCCACTAAGGTGTTACGATAACTGCCCGAAATATACCGAAGGGGTAACAGGTATAGCGTCATTAGACCCGACTTACCCACCGGATTATGATCCGTCAAACGGCATGACTGAACATAATTATACCTTTGTCGCGACTGCTGACGACATGCTTCTGAGAGACGGCGGAGGCGCTTTGACTTGGGTGAATAATGGCGGTGAGGGTCAGAACCAATGGGGCTTAATGAGCGGCCCGCTGTTTGATCCAAGCGAGTCAAATATAAATGCGCTTGATTGTAACTGGGACGGTGACGGTGACCCGGCAACTGATCCACATACATGTGGCTGGAAGACACACGGCGAATTAAGCGTATTCTACACTTGGGAGACAGGCCCGAATCAATGGAACCAGTTTACAGTTCTGAAGGACGCAAACGGGACCGCCCTTGAGTTTGAAGCCCCGTTACAGCTCCAGTACGTTCACGCTCAGACTGATACGAACGCATATGACTATAAGTATAACGGCGTAAGCTTCTTTCTTGACTACAGCGGCTTCGGAAACCTTCACGGCATTCCAGGCGCATGCATAGACAAGGACACAGGAGCGCCGGTGAATTGCGGCCCGGACACAAGATGGGTGCCTGAATTCACGATTGCAGACGGATCGGATTGCAGTGACGGGAACGCCAACGAATATCTTATAAAGGCGTTGAGGAAGGAGCAAAGGATGCAGAACGTCGACATCGGCAACTGCTCTACGCTGTCGCTCACTTCTTATGCACTGCCGTCAGTTGATTTATGGGTTGATCCCGCAATTGGCGATGAGCCTGTAGTGGCAAACGCCCCTGCCGTAATAGGCGGAGTGGTACAGTAAAACGCTTTTCCAAAAAGGGCGGGACTTCACGGTCCCGCCCTTTTTTTAATGTTTTAAACGCATACAACCAACTCGCGCATTCCCTGTCCCTGGAGGAAGAGGGTCTTAGTGTAAGGGTCGAATTGAGGAAAATTAATCTTCTTCTTTTATCTATTGGGTGCTTCATCCTGCTGCCTGCTCTTTCCTTTGCAGGAGATGACAGCGTTATGCTTTTACAGAAAGCCTACGAGAGAGGTGAACTAGGCTATCAGGCCGCGCTGAACTATAAGCTTGACGCAGTCTTTAAAAGGAGCAAACTGCCGAAGGCCTATCAATCCGACATGCCCGTCAAATCAGCTACCTCCGTAATCCTTGAGGCAAGACAAAACAGGGGCCTGCTGTTTAAAAGCAACGAATTTATTATATTCAGACCTGATGAAGGAGGGGATGAGGATTATTATGGAAGCGACATTGTGGTGTGGACATATGATAGCCCTGGAGGGAAATTCAAGATCCATTATACGGAAGACGATGCTCACGGCGATGCTGTTTTCGGTTTTGACGGGGAGCAGGAGACGGTCCCGCAGTATGTGACCGACCTTGGAGGATACCTTGATAGTTCATGGACTGAAGCCGTTACAAATATGGGCTATATTGCCCCGCCTTCTGACGGCACCGCAGGCGGGGACGGCAGGCTTGATGTGTATCTGGTTGATATGAATGCGCTTGGATACACAAGCTTTGATTCAGGACCTTCTGATATTTATATCGTCGTAGAAAATGATTTCGAAGGGTTTCCCGAGAATCTTGATCCTGAAGATCAAAGGAAGGGGGCGCTGAAAGTAACGGCCTCACACGAGTTTGCTCATGCCTCTCAGTTTCAATATACTACGAATATATTGGCAAACGGGTGGTGGATGGAGGCGACAGCCACATGGCTGGAAGATTTAATTTACCCTGAAGTGAAAGACTGCCTGAATTACACCGGCTATAAATATGATGACAGTAACGATAATGGCAAATGGGACAGCGGGGAGTCCTGGTATAAGCTCGACGGCGTAACATTGGCAGGCACGACCTCAAGGCCTGAAAGATGGTTTGACAGGCCCCAGTACTCATTAAACTCGACCGAGGCATCTTACGAATACGGTACGGCCGTGTTTGTAAAATATATTGCGGCAAAATACGGCGACGCCGCAATCAGGTCCGTATGGACGAGGATCGGCAGCGGATCAACAGCCCTTAATGCGGTATCGGATGAACTTTTATCAAATGGAAATTCTCTGGCTGCAGAATTCGCTTCATTACAGTCTGCAAATTACAGGCTGGATTATCCGGACGGGATGAATTACCCCCATATACGGCATGAGGCGACTTACACATCATATCCTCAGAATTTAAGCGGGACATTGAAGCATCTTTCATCGCATTACTACGCCTTCAAACCAGGGGAAGACTTATCCGCACTTGTCTTCACATTTAATAACATGCATACAGGAAGCTTTTTTGTGAAGCTTATTCTCAGCAGGGCTTCAGGAGGGTATGACGAACAGGACATTGCGTTGGACGGTCCTGCCGTCTCTTATCAGCTGAAGTCTTTCGGCGCATCTTCCACCTATTCAAAGGCGGCAATGACAATCATGAACACCGCATCGGGCGAGGACGGTAAAGTCTACTCCGTATCGATATCCGCAGAAGAGCCGGAAGACGATGATGACGGGAAATGTTTTATCGCAACTGCGGCCTATGGTAGCTATCTTGCGGACGAAGTGCGGGTATTTAGAAGGTTCCGGGACGAGTATCTGTTGACAAACCCTGCAGGCAGTGCGTTCGTCCGCTATTATTATGAGTATTCCCCTCCTGCAGCAGATTATATCAAGAGTCACGCAACCCTGAAGACAGCGGTAAGATGCATGCTTACGCCTGTTGTATATTCCATTATGTACCCTGAGTATGCCCTGATCATAAGTTCGGGTTTGGTCTTTATATTAATATTGTCAGCCAGGAAGAATTAAGTTGCCGATTGACCGGGAAGGAATACCGCGCAAAGTAGTGAAGCCATTGGGCGCGGATGTGCAAGGCGCTGTATACCCTGCACATCATGACGATTCGAATGTGTTGATTAAAACAATATTCGTTACTTTGCGGACGATGCGTATTTCTGGCCGGGTTTCATAAGGACAAACCCCTCAGACCCTTCCTCTTTTTTGACCGTTTTAAATACTTCACAGGACATGCACGAAACGGATTTCTGAGCAAAGTCACCCTGTACTTTTCCTCCGCAAAAAGTGCCTGCCACTGCCCAGCATATACGGCCGCCGTTCTTGCCGCTGTTAACTCCGTTAGTGGCTGTGGATGAAGCAGCCGGACAAATGCCCATTTCGGAACTCTTTGCGCCACCTGGCTCTCTGCCGCATTTTTTCAATTCCCAACAGTTTTGCTTAGACATATTAACCCTCCTTGTACGGATAGCCCTTATATTAAAATAAGGCTTATTTAACCTAACGTCTTAGCACCCTAAGTAAATCACTTATTTTATCGGTTATATAACTTAGGAACTTTAGCTATTCTAAATAAGAAATATCTGAACCTTGAGGGAGATAGGTGGATTTTGAATTAAATACGAGTGAGGGCTTACATGTAAATGAACTGGCGTAGTTATTTCATAACCTGGTTCATCTCAAATATTGGCAGGAGGACTGACACTACTATGAATCCGACCACCAGGCCCATTACCAGGATCATGACCGGTTCCAGAAGGCTTATAGCCCGCTGGAGTTTTCTGTCGAACTCGGACTCGTATGACTCGGATGTCTTCTGAAGCACCTCCGGGAGCTTTCCTGTTTGTTCCCCGGTGGATATAAGCTGCAAAAGAGTCGGGGGGAACCCCTCGAGACTTGATGAAAGTTTGGCCCCCTGTGACACCCTGGTCTGGGCCGTCATGATTTTGTTCTCCAGGACTATGTTGCCTGTGGCCTTGGAGGTCAACTGCATTGCCTTCAGTATCGGCAGTCCTCCGGAGAGGAGAAATCCCATTGTCATGGAAAACCTGAGCATGTAAAGGCCCATTAAAATCCCGGTCGGTTCTTTCAGGAGTATTGAATCTATTAATGCCCTGTTAGTCCTCTTGATCCTTCTGAATAAAAAAACAGCCCCCGCTGCCAATCCCAGGATCAGCCACCAGAAATTTTTTAATGCCGTGCTTATCCAGATGAGTATGATAGTGACAATAGGCAGGCTGACCGAGGTCTCCTCGAATATTTTTGTGATCTTCGGTATCACAAAGGTAAACAGAAACAGCACAATGCCTATACTGACAACGGCCATGAAGGCCGGATAAACCAGGGCCGTTGTAATTTTATTTTTTATATTGAGCTCGCTTTCGAGATAATCCGCGAGTTTTAAAAGGACCTCTGTCAATTTGCCGCTGCTCTCTCCGGCCGCGATCATCCCTGTATAGAAATCCGGGAATATCGCCGGGTAGGCCTGCATTGCGCGTGAGAAGGATGAGCCTCCGGCAAGACGGTCCTTAAGGTCCGTCAATATATTTCTCCACTCTCCCTTCTGCTCTGAAGATAAAGCGCTTATGGCTTCGACCAGAGGCACCCCCGCAGATAACAGGGTGGAAAGTCTTCTCGTAATATTGGCAAGAGTCAGGGGAGAGTGTTTTCTTGTAAATAATTTTTTGCCGGACGGAAGGGATTCTGTAATTTCTTTTGGGAAAATGCCTTTTGATTTTAATTTTACAGAGGCATCTTTCTGACCATCGGCCTCGATCAATCCTTCTGAAGCCGCGCCGTTCTGGTTATATCCGCGATATTTAAAAACGGGCATCGCCTACACTTCCACTTCCCTCAGTGTTACGCGCATTACTTCTTCTATTGTGGTAATGCCATTTATTATTTTTTCAGCTGCATTGTTATGCAGGGGTTTGAATCCGCCGCGAATGGCCGCTGTCTTAATGGCCTGAGCGTCTTTTCTCTCGGAAATCATTGTTCGTATGTCTGGAGTTATCTCAAGCAGTTCGTAGATTCCCGTCCTGCCGAGATACCCCTTGCCGAGGCATTTTTCGCAGCCTTTACCCTGATAAAGCTCAGTGGGCGGAGGGTCCATCCTCAGGTAAGACAACTCCTGCTTGGAGGGTTTATACGGCGCCTTGCAGAATGGACAGATCACCCTTACAAGCCTTTGGGCCAATACACATACAAGTGATGATGCGACGAGAAACGGCTCTATCCCCATGTCGATAAGTCGTGTGGCGGCGCTGGGGGCATCGTTGGTATGCAGGGTGCTGAGCACCAGATGTCCTGTGAGGGAGGCATGCACGGCGATTTCTGCGGTCTCAAGGTCCCTTATCTCTCCAACCATCATGATGTCAGGGTCCTGTCTTAATATAGACCTCAATCCGGCTGAAAAGGTAAGCCCTATCTTAGGGTTTACATGCATCTGCCCTATGCCGTTCAATTGATATTCCACCGGGTCTTCGACGGTTATAATATTCCGGTCTTCGGTATTGAGCCTGATCAGCGACGCGTACAACGTCGTGGTTTTCCCGGAGCCTGTGGGACCGGTGACAAGTATGATCCCATTGTGCCTTGAAAGTGCGTTCTTCAGTGAGAGCAGAATCGAATCCGCGAAGCCCAGCATTTCAAGACTCAGAATGCCGGAGTG